>NZ_JBSFPS010000232.1:0-16474 GCF_053588315.1 Streptosporangium sp. NPDC003464
CCGGTGAGCTGGACTGAGGAGCGAGGGAGCGCAGCGGACGAGCGACGAGGGAAGCCACCGGTTACCAGCACCCGAGCCGCGACGCGCAGCGTCGCGATTAAACAGGACAGGCCCCGTGAGGAGTGCGACCCCACGGGGCCTGAGCTGTTGAGACGCCCCATTCAGGCGTCTTAGGGTGTTCTTGAGGTGTTCAAATCGCCCCGATCGCGAGTCCAATTGGGCCAACCACCCTCTCGGGGCTGTAGGTTGCAGTCAGCGACTCTGCGAGGAGGAACGTGACCGAACACACCGAGACACCCGCGGTCGGTATGGGTGGGATCCGGGACGTGGTGAGCGTCCGGCTGCCAGCCGCGAGTGCCTATCTGTCCGTGCTACGTACGGCGACCGCCGGACTGGCCGCACGGCTGGACTTCACGCTCGACGAGATCGAGGATCTGCGGATCGCGGTCGACGAGGCGTGCGCGATGTTGTTGACCCAGGCCGTGCCCGGCACCGATCTGGTCGCCGAGTTCGAGCTCACCGGGCAGCTGATGCAGATCCGGGTCGAGGTCAGCACGGTCGGAAGTTCCGCGCCGAAGCGCGACGACTTCGCGTGGATGGTGCTCACCGCCCTGGCTGACGACGTGGATGCCGTAACCGACTCCCCCGACCGCATGGCGATCGTGCTACGCAAGCGCCGAGGCGCGGCGAGGCCGGCGTGACGGAAAGGACTCGTGCCATGGCCGCCAGCGACCACGCGGTGCCCGACCGGGTGCGCGCGCGCCTGCTCTTCGCGGAACTGGCGGAGTTGACCCCCGACGACTCGCGGCGCCAGCGTATCCGTGACGAGCTCGTCGAGCTCCACCTTCCCCTGGTGGAGTATCTCGCCCGCCGGTTCCGCAACCGGGGCGAGTGGCTTGACGATCTCACCCAGGTCGCGACCATCGGCCTGATCAAGTCGATCGACCGCTTCGACCTCGGCCGGGGGGTGGAGTTCTCCACCTACGCCACCCCGACGATCGTGGGCGAGATCAAACGGCACTTCCGCGACAAGGGCTGGGCGGTCCGCGTGCCGCGCCGCCTGCAGGAGCTCAAGCTCTCGCTGACCAAGGCGATAAGCGAGCTCTCGCAGCGCGAGGGGCGCGCGCCCACCGTCGGCGAGCTCGCGGCGTTCCTGAAGATGAGCGAGGAGGAGGTGCTGGAGGGGCTGGAGTCGGCCAACGCCTATTCCACGGTCTCCCTCGACGCACCCGACTCCGGTGACGACGACGCGCCCGCGGTGGCCGACTCCCTCGGCATCGTGGACGACTCCCTGGAGGGCGTCGAATACCGCGAGTCGCTCAAACCGCTGCTCGAACGGCTGCCGCCGCGCGAGAAGCGGATCCTGCTGCTGCGGTTCTTCGGCAACATGACCCAGTCCCAGATCGCCACCGAGCTCGGCATCTCGCAGATGCACGTGTCCCGGCTGCTGGCCAGGACCCTGGCCCAGCTCCGTGAGGGCCTGACCGCGGAAGACTAGGCCCCGCCCGCGGACGACCGAGGAGACCGGGTCAGTCCTGGTCCCCGTAGAGGGCCTGCGTCGTCGGCGGCGACAGCAGCGCGACCAGTCCGATCACTGCCACGGCGATGAGCGGGATGCCGATGGTCTGCTGGTCGGACTGGATCAGCGTGATGCCGATCACGGTGGCGAAGATCTGGGCCAGCACGCCCAGGCTCCGCGTCCACCGTTCGGCCTGCAGCATGCCCCAGCCCACCCAGAGCAGGACCACGCCGACCAGGATCCCGAAGCCGGCGACGAAGATCGAGCTCAGCACGTCGGACGGCTGGCCGATCACCGTCTCGACTCCGGCGTAGCCGCCGAGCACCAGGGTGATGAGGCCTTCCAGCCCCATGACGACGGCGGCGACGGTGAGGGTCATCGGGCGATTCGACACATCCCAACCCTATCGCCGGGGCAGCCCGGCCTGATTTCCGCAGCCGCAGTGCCGTTATCGGCGGATACGCTGGCATTATGCGCGCGATGCTCCTGGTGAACCCCAAGGCGACGTCGACCAACCAGCGGACGCGGGACGTGCTCATCAGGGCACTGAGCGCCACCATGAATCTCAAGGTGGAGGAGACCGCCTACCGTGGGCACGCGGCCCTTCTGTCCCGCAAGGCCCATGCCTCGGGCTTCGACGTGGTGGCCGTGCTGGGCGGCGACGGCACGATCAACGAGGCCGTGAACGGCCTGCTCGACGCGGAGGACGGCAGGAGCGGCGCCGACGGGGACGCCTCGGAGCGGCCGGCGCTGCTGGTCATCCCCGGTGGCAGCGCGAACGTGTTCGCGCGGGCGCTCGGGCTGCCGAACAGCCCGGTGGAGGCGGTCGGCGCGGTGCTCGAGGCGATCCGTGACGATCGGCGGCGGACCGTCGGGCTTGGTCAGGCGATCTGGGATGACGAAAGCCGATATTTCACCTTCTGTAGTGGCCTGGGGTATGACGCCGAGGTGATCCGGGCGGTCGAGGGGATGCGCGGCACCGGCCGCAAGGCCACCCCCACCCGCTATGTGAACACCGCGCTGCACCACTATCTGACGACCGACAAGCGCCATGCCGCCATGGCCGTCGAGGGCCCCGACGTGCCCCGGACCGGGCACATCTTCATGGCGGTCGTCTCCAACACCTCGCCGTGGACCTACGTGGGCTCCCAGCCGGTCTGCCCGACCCCGTGGGCGAGCTTCGAGACGGGCCTCGACCTGCTGGGACTGCAGCGCCTGGGCCTGCCGTCGATGCTCCGCCTGATGCCCCAGATCATGGGGGTCCGCGACACCCTGCCCAACGGCCGCCACCTGGTCCAGCTCCACGACGAGCGGGAGTTCACGCTGACCGCCGAGCGCCCGGTCGCCTTCCAGCTCGACGGCGACTACCTGGGCGAAGTCGAGCGAGTGACGTTCCGGTCTATCCCGAACGCGTTACAAGTTTTGGTCTGACTCGTTACATGCGGTCATTGTGTGACGCATCCGACATGCATATCCGGCAAAACGTTCTCCCAAACCTCTTGCATGTACTGAGCGTGGCTGACAATCTCAACATTGACGTCGGAACGTAGGACCTTTGAGCGGCCACCTCGCTCCCAGGCCACCGACGATCAAGTGAACCTGCCCCCGACCGAACAAGGCTCGGGTAATTGTTCGCGCTGGTTAGTGAAAGTCTTCACAAAGTGAGCCGACGGAGCCGCAGCAAGGGCTCCTCTTACGAAGGAGTGGACGCATGGACTGGCGCCACCGCGCTGCCTGCCGTGACGTGGACCCCGAGCTGTTCTTCCCGATCGGCAACACCGGCCCCGCCCTGATGCAGATCGAAGAGGCCAAGCAGGTCTGCCGTACGTGCACTGTAAGTGAAGCATGCCTGAAGTGGGCCCTGGAATCCGGGCAGGACGCCGGCGTCTGGGGCGGCCTGAGCGAGGACGAGCGCCGCGCCTTCAAGCGCCGCACCGCCCGCGCCCGCACCCGCGCGAACGTCTGACCGGCGAGAAAGCGCCCCTCCCCGGCCCGGCTCAGACCGCGGGGAGGGGAATGCCGAGGGTGACCTCCGTACCGCCGCCCTGCCGGGGCTCGATGGCCAGCCGCCCGGACAGCTCCCCGACGACCAGCGTGCGCACGATCTGCAGGCCGAGACTGGTGGACGACTCCAGGTCGAAGCCCTCCGGCAGACCGGTCCCGTCATCGGAGACGATGACGTCGAGCCGGTCGGCCCCCCGCGAAACGATCACCTGAAGTTTGCCCGGCCGGTGTGCCAGCCCGTGCTGGACGGCGTTCTGCAGCAGCTCGGTGAGGACCATCGCCAGCGGCGTCGCGATCTCCGAGCGCAGCACCCCGAACGTCCCGATCCGGCGCGGCACGACCTGCGCCTCCGGCGCCGCCACCTCGCCCGTCATCGCGATCACGCGGTCGGCGATGTCGTCGAAGTCCACCTGCTCGTCGGGCGTGTGCGACAGCGTCTCGTGCACGATCGCGATCGACCCGACCCTGCGCACCGCCTCCTCCAGCGCCTCGCGCCCCTCCGGCTGCTGCAGCCGCCGGGCCTGCAGCCGCAGCAGCGCGGCCACCGTCTGCAGGTTGTTCTTCACCCGGTGGTGGATCTCCCTGATGGTGGCGTCCTTGGTCATCAGCTCCCGCTCACGGCGCCGCAGCTCGGTCACGTCGCGGATGAGCACCAGCGCGCCGATCCGCCCGCCGCCGACCACCAGCGGGATCGCCCGCAGCTGCACGACCGTGCCGCCCGACTCGACCTCGGTCTCCCTGGGCTCCCGGCCACTGGCCACGATCATCAGGTTCTCGTTGATGGGCTCGTCGGAGTAGCAGAGGGTGGCGGTGGTGCGGCCCAGCTCGGCGCCGACCAGGTCGGCGTTGAGACCCAGCCGCCGGTAGGCCGACAGCGCGTTCGGCGAGGCGTAGGTGACCCGGCCCGCCCGGTCGAGCCGGAGCAGCCCGTCGCCCACGCGCGGCGAGCGGACCAGGATCGGCTCGGCGCCGGAGAAGGGGAAGCGCCCCTCGGCCACCATCTGGGCCAGGTCGGAGGCGCTCTGCAGGTAGGTGAGCTCAAGCCGTGAGGGAGTGCGCGCCGACGACAGGTTCGTCGAGCGCTGGATCACGCCCAGGAAGTGGTCGGCCCGCCGTACCGGGATGGTCTCCTCGCGCACCGGCACCCCGCTCGACCAGTCGGGATCGCCCTCCCGGCAGATCCGCCGCTCGTCCCAGGCGGTGTCGATGAGCGCCCGTTCCCCCTTGGCCACCGTCATCCCCACGATGTCGTCGTGATAGACGGTGGGGCCCGTGGTGGGCCGCATCTGCGCGATGGCGATCCAGCCCGATCTCTCCCTGAGCGGGATCCACAGGATGAGATCGGCGAACGACAGGTCGGCCAGCAGCTGCCAGTCGGAGACCAGCGAGTGCATCCACTCGAGGTCGGCATCGTCGAGCGCGGTATGACGGACTACCAGGTCGCTTAGAGTCGGCACTCGTGCATCATGCGTTCTTTGCGGGCCCAAACGCGAATCGGGCGGGCCCGGCTGGCAAGATGCCCGCTATGGAGCAGACCCCAGATCCGCTGGCACGGTTGCGCACGGCCGCGGGCACGCGGGAGGCCGCGGGGCTGAAGCGGACCCTGCGCGCCCGGACGCCGGACGACGACGGCCTGATCGACCTGGCCTCCAACGACTACCTCGGACTGGCCAGGGACCGGCGGCTGATCGAGGCGGCGACGGAGGCCACCCGGGTCTGGGGCACCGGCTCGACCGGCTCCCGCCTGGTCACCGGCTCCACCGCGCTCCACGCCGAGCTGGAGGCGCGGCTGTGCGCCTTCACCCGGGCCCGCGGCGCGCTGGTGTTCTCCTCCGGCTATCTGGCCAACCTGGCGGCCGTGACGGCCCTGGGCAGGGACGCGCTGGTGGTCTCCGAGGCGGGCAACCACGCCTCCATCGTGGATGCCTGCCGCCTGTCCCGCTCGCGTGTGGTGGTCACCCCGCACAAGGACGTGGCAGCCGTGGAGAAGGCCCTGGCCGACCGGGACGAGGAGCACGCGATAGTGGTCACCGACGCGGTCTTCTCCGTCGACGGCGACCTGGCGCCGCTGGCGGAGCTGCACGCGGCGACCGTACGGCAGGGCGCGCTGCTGATCGTGGACGAAGCCCACTCGATCGGCGTCATCGGCCCCCACGGCCGGGGAGCGGTGCACGCCGCGGGCCTGGCGGCCGAGCCGGGCGTTGTGAGAACGGTCACACTCTCCAAGTCCCTGGGCTCCCAGGGCGGAGCCGTGCTCGGGGCCCCGGAGGTGATCGAGACCCTGATAGACACGGGCCGCTCGTTCATCTTCGACACCGGCCTCGCCCCCGGCAGCGTGGCGGCGGCACTCGCCGCTGTGGATATCCTTCAAAACCAGCCCGAACTGCCCGGATGCGTGCGGACCAGAGCGAGAGAGCTGGCCTCGATGGCCCGCGAACTCGGCCTGGAGACCAACGATCCGGCGGGTGCGGTCGTCCCGATCGTGCTCGGCCCACCCGAGAGCGCACTACGGGCCGCCCTCATCTGTGCGGAACGCGGAGTGCGCGCCGGATGTTTCCGGCCGCCCTCAGTGCCGGTCGGCCGCTCTTGCCTGCGGTTGACCGCGCGGGCCAATCTGAGTTCCGAAGATCTAGCGGTGATCAGGGGTGCGCTCACCGCCGTGGCCGAGATGAAGGTGACCATGTGAGTGAGCGAAGCGGGCGAGCCGGCGGGCACGGCACCTCCGGCCACGCCGTTTCCGAGCCGTCAGGTGAGGTGCCGACGTGACGGACGACTCCCCCAGGATTCCTAAGTACTACGACGTCAAACGCAGCCTGCTCGCGCTGACCAAGAGCCTGTCGGCGGGCAGCGCGCTGCCCCCCGAGCGGACCCTGGCGGTGCGCTTCGAGACGTCGCGCACCACCGTGCGCCAGGCCCTGTCGGAGCTGGTGGTCGAGGGCCGCCTGGTGCGTATCCAGGGCAAGGGGACGTTCGTCGCGCAGCCCAAGGTCGCCCAGGTCCTCCAGCTCACCTCATACACCGGCGACCTGCGGACGGTCGGCCTCGAACCCGACACCAAGATCCTCGATATCAGCTACATCACCGCCGACGAGCCCCTGGCCCGCCGGCTGGCGATCAACCCCGGCGGCCGCGTGCTGCGCATCCACCGGCTGCGCCTGGCCAACGGCGAGCCGATGTCGATCGACACCACCCACCTGTCGGCCCGGCGCTTCCCCCGGCTCCGGCGCGAGCTGGAGGTGCACTCCTCGCTGTACGAGACGCTGCACAACGCCTACAACGTGCGGCTGACCGACGCCGAGGAGATCATCGAGACCGTGCTGGCCACGCCGTACGACGCGCAGGTGCTGAGCGTCGACGTCGGCCTGCCGATGCTGCTGCTCACCCGGCACGCCTTCGACGCCGACGGCAACCCGGTGGAGTGGGCCCAGTCCCTCTACCGCGGCGACCGCTACAAGTTCGTCACCCGGCTGCGCCGCCCCTGAGGTCTCCGGCGGCGGTCCGCGTCCGGGCCGTGAGTCCGGGCCGTGGAAGGTCACAGCCGCCTAAGGTGAGGTGCGTGAGCATTCTCGTGGTCACCGGGACCGACACCGGAGTGGGAAAGACGATCGTCACCGCGGCCGTGGCCTCGCTCGCCAGAGAGCGGGGCGTCCCGGTCGCGGTGGTGAAACCCGCTCAGACCGGGGTGGGCGAGACGGAACCCGGAGACCTCGACGACGTCATCCGGCTGTCCGGGGTGACCTCGACGTTCGAGTTCGCCAGGTTCCCCGACCCGCTGTCCCCGGCGGCGGCCGCCCGCACGGCGGGCCTGCCGCCGGTCTCCCTCACCCAGGCGGCCGCCCGGATCGAGGAGCTGGCCGAGTCGCACCGCCTGGTGGTCGTCGAAGGGGCGGGCGGGCTGCTCGTCCGCTTCGACGAGGAGGGGGCGACCCTGGCCGACCTGGCCCGGGAGCTCTCCGCGCCGGTGCTCCTGGTGACCCGGGCGGCGCTGGGCACGCTCAACCACACCGCGCTGACGCTGGAGGCGATGGCCCATCGCGGGCTGGAGCCGGCCGGGGTGGTGATCGGCTCCTGGCCGGCCGCCCCCGACCTGGCCGAGCGGTGCAACGTGGCGGACCTGGAGATGCTGGCCGCCCGGCCGCTGGCCGGCGTGCTCCCGGAGGGGGCCGGAGCCCTCGGCCGGGAGGACTTCGCCCGGACCGCCCACGCCGGCCTGAGCCCGGTGCTGGGCGGCGGTTTCGACCCCTCTGCCTTCCGGAGGGCCCTTAGGCTCTTGCCGTAGACGACGGCCGGAGATCGGACGGAGAACGGAGCAGCATGAGCGACATTCTTGAGATCGCCCGGACACAGGTCCTGGAGGAGGGCCGGGGACTCGACGCCGCGCAGGTGCTGCGCTGCCTCGAACTGCCCGACGACCGCCTCGCCGACCTCCTGGGGCTCGCGCACGAGGTGCGGATGAAGTGGTGCGGCCCCGAGGTGGAGGTCGAGGGGATCATCTCCCTCAAGACCGGCGGCTGCCCGGAGGACTGCCACTTCTGCTCCCAGTCGGGCCAGTTCACCTCCCCGGTCCGCGCGGCCTGGCTCGACATCCCCTCCCTCGTCCGGGCGGCCAGGGAGACCGCGGCGACCGGCGCGACCGAGTTCTGCATCGTGGCCGCGGTGCGCGGCCCCGACCGGCGGCTGATGGACCAGGTCCGCGAGGGGGTCAAGGCGATCCAGGAGGCGGTCGACATCAACGTCGCCTGCTCGCTGGGCATGCTCACCCAGGCCCAGGTCGACGAGCTGGCCGGGATGGGCGTGCACCGCTACAACCACAACCTGGAGACCGCGAGGTCGCACTTCGACAGGGTCGTCACCACCCACACGTGGCAGGAGCGCTGGGACACCTGCCTGATGGTGCGCGAGGCCGGGATGGAACTGTGCTGCGGGGGCATCGTGGGCATGGGCGAGAGCCTGGAGCAGCGGGCGGAGTTCGCCGGGCAGCTCGGCGAGCTGCAGCCCGACGAGGTGCCCCTGAACTTCCTCAACCCGCGCCCCGGCACGCCCTTCGAGTCGCTGCCCCTCCTTTCGGGCTCCGAGGCGCTCAGGACGATCGCCGCCTTCCGGCTCGCGCTGCCCCGCACGATCCTGCGCTACGCCGGCGGCCGCGAGCTGACCCTGGGCGACCTGGGCACCCGCGACGGCATGCTCGGCGGGATCAACGCGATCATCGTGGGCAACTACCTGACCACCCTCGGCCGGACCGCCGAGGCGGACCTCGACCTGCTGGTCGACCTGAAGATGCCGATCAAGGCGCTCTCCGACACGCTCTGAGAGCACCGATGCCATGACGTGCCGCGGACGGGCGTTCATGATGTGAGCATGGCCAAGGCGATCGAACAGCCCGTTCCCGGTATCACCGTCGGACACGCGCTCCTCGCGCGGTCGGCGGGAGCCCCGCAGCCCGTCGACAAGGTCGTGCACGACGGTGACACGATCAACATCGCCGCCGACGGCAACTTCGGCGTGCGCCTGCTCGGCGTGGACGCCCCCGAGGTCAGCTTCGAGCTGCCCCGCAGCTCCGTCGTCCCCGACCTGCCCAGGGGTTTCGTCAAGATCTCACACCCGGCCTGGACCGACTTCCTGGCCGACCCGTTCGCGCCGGGCTTCGAGCCGCTGCCGCTGCGCGCCGCACTCCACGATCATCTGCTGGGCAGGCTCGGCCCGGCCACCGCGCGCAACCACGCCGAGCTCGGCGGCCCGTCCACGCAGGCGCTCAGAGACATGATCAGCTCCGACATCGCCGAGCAGGGCCTCGACGGTGAGACCTTCAAGTTCCGGCTGGCCTTCGCGCACGAGGTCCTCGACCGGTACGGCAGGCTGCTGTGCTACGTCAACCGGGACCAGAAGCTCCGGCCCAGGCCCGCCCCGTACAACGAGCGGCTGCTCGCCGGCGGGCACGCCATGCCCTACTTCATCTGGCCCAACGTGGACCCCTTCGTCCGGCAGGAGAACCGGGTGGCGCAGGCCGTACCGGCTCCCGGGACGGCCCGCACGGTGGCGGAGGCGGGCGCGCTGGGCCGGGCCCGCGAGTCGGTACGGCAGGCACGCCAGGCGGGCCTCGGGGTCTGGAACCCGGCGGACCCGTTGCGGCTGCACGCCTTCGAGCTGCGCTACCTGGCCGGGCGGCGGGCGCCCGACCGGTATGTCCTCGACCTGTCCGACAGCTCCTCCGAGCTGCTCCACCCGCAGAGCTACCACCGGATCCCGCAGCCGGAGGACCGGCTGTTCGTCAACGCCGAGCACGCGCCCCTGTGGGCGGAGAAGGGCTGGTCGGTCCCACCGCTGTAGACGCCTGCCCGGCCCGGCCGTCCGGGTCGGGCGGCGCGGGCCGGTGACCGCGGGGCCGCACGGGCCGGTCGGGCCGTCCGGGCCGGCCCGGTCGCCGGCGCGGGCCGGGCGGCCGGGGCCGCCGGACGGGGCGAATATGCGCTGGCAGCGTTAGGTGGGAGGAATCTGGGCAGGGTGAAGAACCCCTGTCCGGCTAAGTGACTGACTGGTAGGTTGCGCGGTATGGAGTCCCCAAAGCACGCAGGTGACATCGCGGTCGCCGTCTCCAAGGCCTATGGAATCGAGACCATGTTCACCCTGTCCGGCGGGCACGTCTTCCCGCTGTATGACGGGGCGGTCCACGAGGGCATGCCCATCCTCGACGTGCGGCACGAGCAGAGCGCGGTCTTCGCCGCCGAGGCGACCGCCCGGCTGACCCGCAGACCCGGGCTGGCCGTACTCACCGCCGGCCCCGGCGTCACCAACGGCGTCAGCGGCGTGGCCACCGCGCACTTCAACGGCTCCCCCGTCGTGGTCATGGGAGGCCGGGCACCGCGCTCACGCTGGGGCTCCGGCGCGCTGCAGGAGATCGACCACCCGCCGCTGTTCGCGCCGATCACCAAACTGGCCTTCACCGGCTCCGGCCCCGACTCCGTCGCCGAAGACGTGGAGATGGCCTTCCGCACGGCCCTGGCCCCGCACCGCGGCCCGGTCTTCCTCGACTTCCACATGGACCACCTGTTCGCGGCCGCGCCCCCGCCCGACCACGTCACCGAGACGCTGACCCCGTCACCGCTGGAGCCCGACCCCGACTCCCTCGCCGGGATCGCCCGCCTGCTCGCCGAGGCCGAGCGCCCGGTGCTGGTGCTCGGCTCGGACGTGTGGATGGACCGCGCCGAGGAGGTCGCCCGGGGCTTCGCCGAGGAGTTCCGCCTGCCGGTCATCCCCAACGGCCAGGGCCGCGGCATCCTGCCCGCCGGGCACGAGCTGCTGGTCACCCGGGCCCGGGGGCTGGCCCTCACCCAGGCCGACCTGGTGATCGTGGCGGGCGCCCCGCTGGACTTCCGCCTCGGCTACGGCTGGTTCGGCGGCAAGGACGGCGCCCCGCTCGCCAGGGTCGTGCACTTGGCCGACGCCCCGTCGCAGCTCACCACGCACATCGAGCCCTCCGGGACCGCCGCCGGCGACCTGTCGCTGGTCTTCTGGGGGCTGGGTACGGCCTGCAACCAGGCCGGCGTCTCCCCCGCGTCCTACGCGCCGTGGCTGTCGAAGCTGTCGGAGGCCGCGTCGGCGGCCATCGCCGCCGACGCGGACCTGCTGGCCTCCGGCTCCGATCCGATCCACCCGATGCGCATCTACGGCGAGCTGGCCAAGGTCCTCGCCGACGACGCCGTGGTGATCGGCGACGGCGGCGACTTCGTCTCCTACGCCGGCAAATACGTCGAGCCCAAGCAGCCCGGCAACTGGCTCGACCCGGGCCCGTACGGCTGCCTGGGCACCGGCCTGGGCTACGCCATCGCCGCCCGGGTGGCGCGGCCCTCCTCGCAGGTGGTGCTGCTGCTCGGCGACGGCGCGGCCGGTTTCTCGCTGATGGACGTGGACACGCTCGTACGGCACCGCCTGCCGGTGGTGATGATCTGCGGCAACAACGGCATGTGGGGGCTGGAGAAGCACCCCATGCAGATGCTCTACGGCTACGACGTGGCGGCCGAGCTCCAGCCGCAGTGCCGCTACGACCAGGTGGTGACCGCTCTGGGCGGCGGCGGCGAGCTGGTCACCGACCCGTCGCAGATCGGCCCGGCGCTGCTGCGCGCCTTCGACTCCGGCGTCCCGTACATGGTCAACATCGCCACCGACCCGTCGGTCGCCTACCCCCGCAACACCACCGGGGTCTGAACGGCGCCGGCTGGGGCCCCGTCAGGGCGGGGACCCCAGCCGCGCCGAACCGGACGGGGGCGGCCGGATATGGCCGGGGTGGGTCGGCCGGACCCCGGGCAGGGCCTGGGCCACCGCCGAGGTCAGCGGTTCGGCGCCGGCCGGCTCCGGCGGAGGTCCGATGCGGGCCGGCCTGCCGGACCAGTCACCGCGCGGCGAGAAGGGTGTCGACGGCTGCCGTCACAGACAGGTCGTCGACACCCTTCGCCGTCTCCGCGACTCGCCGTCCCCGCCCCGAACGGCTCAGGTCTTGCTCGTCTAGGGGCTGGGCGTCGAGGTCGGGGTGGGCGCCGGGCTGGACGGGCAGCCGTAGTTGGCCACGACGATCTCCACCGGCTTCCTCGGATCCCACAAGGTCCCGCCGGGCGGGTTCTGCTCGACCACCCTCATGCACTGGGTGCGGTCGAGGTCGGCGCTCTCAGACGTCTTCGGCTTCAGGCCCGCCTTCTGCAGCTCGCTCCTGGCCATGTCCGGCGCCATGCCCGTGACGTCGGGCACCTTCCGCTTCGGCAGCGGCGTCGGGGTGGGGGTCGGCGTCGGGGTCGGCGTCGGGGTGGGCGTGGGCGTCGGGGTGGGGGTCGGCGTGGGTGTGGGCGTGCGGGTGGGGCGGGTGGGCTGCTCGGCCGGGGTGGTGGCGGGCGGCTTCGTCTTGGGGGGCCTGGAGGTCCTGGTCTTCGTGGGGCTCGGCGAACCGCTCACGCTGGGCAGCGGCTCGGGCTTCGTCATCGGGTCGTTGGATACCGTGGAGGCCGCCATCCCGTTGATCGCCAGGGCGACGAGCCCGACGCACATCACGGCCGCCGCCGCGGAGGCCGCCAGCAGCCCGCCCTTCCTCCGGGACCGTTTCGCGCCGCGGCGGCCGCGCCCCTGCGGGACCGCCTGCGTGGCCGGGCCGGGCGACGGCGCCGTCTCGGGCGGCACGGCCCCCTGCGGGCCCGCCTGAGGCATGGCCCCCTGCCAGCCGGTCTGCGGCAGCGGCGCCTCGGACCGGTCGGCCTGCGGCGGGGCTCCGTGCCGGCCGGTCTGCGGCGACGCGGCGCCCTCCCAGCCGGTCTGCACCGCGCCGGCGGGCGGGGGCGGCGGCGCCATCGTCGAGCCGGTCTCCGGCCCGAGGCGCGCCGCCTGTCTGGCGGCGGTGCTCATCGCGGCGGCGCTGGGGAAGCGCCGGGCCGGGTCCTTGGACAGGGCCCGCTCCACCAGGGCCCGGACCGCGGGAGGGATGTGCGGCGGCAGTGGCGGCGGCATCTCGCGGATGTGCTTGAGCGCGATCGTGACCGGGGTGTCGCCGTCGAAGGGCCGCTGCCCGGCCAGGCACTCGTAGGCCACCACGCCCAGTGCGTAGATGTCGACCGCGGGGGTGACCGGTGCACCCTCGGCCTGCTCGGGCGCGCAGTAGGCGGCGGTGCCGAGCACCATGCCGGCGTCGGTCAGCCTGCTGGCCGCGTCCGACCTGGCGATGCCGAAGTCGGTGAGCACGAGTGTGCCGTCGGAGCGGACCATCAGGTTGCCGGGCTTGATGTCCCGGTGGACGATGCCCTGGTCGTGGACGGCCTGCATGGCCGAGGCCGCCTGGGCGATGAGCTCCATCGCGGGCCCGGGGGCGATGCTCCCCAGCCGCCCGAGCAGCCGGTCGAGCGGCTCGCCGTCCACGAACTTCATCACGAGATATGCCGTCGCCCCCGCGCCGGGCACCTCGTGAATCCCGTAGTCGTAGACGTCTACGACCCCGGGGTGGTTGATCGTCGCCATCGCCCGGGCCTCGCCCTGGAAGCGCACCAAGAAGCCGGGGTCGTCGGTACGGCCCGGGAGCAGCACCTTGACCGCGACGGTGCGAGCCAAGACGGTGTCCTCACCGCGCCACACCTCGCCCATACCGCCGGCGCCGATGCGGGTATCCAGCCGATACCGCCCCGCCAGCGTCGTGCCTTGGGCCACCATGACTCCCCCGTAACCCTCTCCGCTCCCACCCCAGGGTTCTCCAACAAAGCGGATTTGTATCGCGCCAACGTCACGGCAACGTAACGAAACCCTGCAAGCCGTATGCCTCACAAACAAGACGCGTGCCGTAGCATCGCACAAAACTCAGGACTTTTAAGCGTACTTGTATAGGTTGCGCACTTTTACGGCAAGAGCTGCCAGGCAGCCGTCGGCGCCAACCGCCCCCGGCGCCCACGGATCATCGACGGAGCCTTGGCCACCCTGGAATCCCCCACAAGAGTACATAAAACGTACATAAAACTAGCGGCCGGAGAGCAGTGCTCGGTCCGTCGTGGGGCGGTGATCCGTCCCGGCCGACGGAACCGGGGCTCAGCCGCTCAGCGTGCCGTGCTCCGCGCAGCGCGCCGACCAGCCGGTGGGGGTCACCTGGACCACCATGCGCCGGCGGCAGTGGGGACAGTAACGCGGCGGCTCCATCGCGCGCGCGGCGCGGCAGCCCGCGTGCTCGCCCTCGTGCGCCGGGCGGCCGCAGTGATCGCAGTAGGGGGTCACCCGATCACCTTATGCTGACGCCCATGACGTTGACTCCCGGCCTGCGCGCCCAGCTCCTCATCATGGTCGAGAGGGAGGACACCGCTGCCGTGGTCGGCAGCGGAGACGTCCCCGTCCTGGCCACCCCCCGCCTGCTGGCCTTCGCCGAACAGGCCACCGTCCAGGCGGTCACGGGCGCGCTGGAGCCCGGCCAGACCTCCGTGGGCACCAAGGTCGTCCTGGAGCACCTGGCGGCCAGCCCGGTCGGCACCCACGTCGAGATCACCGCCGAGCTCACCGAGGTCGACGGCCGCCGCCTGGTCTTCGCCTTCACCGCCGCCGACCGGCACACCACCGTCGCGACCGGCACGATCGAACGCGTGGTCGTCGACCGCGAGCGCTTCATCGCCAGACTCTCCCACTGACCGCCCGCGCTCACCGCACACCGCCCGGGACACCCCCGACACCGCCCCGCACACCGTCCGGAACCACCGCGCACCGTCCCACACCCACCGCGCGCCACCCGGACCGCCGCACATGCTCACCGTGCGCCACCTGGAACCGCCGCACACGCTCACCGTGCGCCACCCGGGTCCCACCGTGCGACCGGGGCCGGGACCGTTCACGCGGGACTCTCACCGGCGCCGGTACGGCGGGAGCACGTGCGGCGGTGACCGGCGCCGGGCCGGGTGGGCTACTCGATGACGGCGATGACGTCGCCTTCCTGGATGACGTCGCCCTCGGCGACCTTGATCTCGGTGATCACACCGTCGTCCTCGGCGATGACGGGGATCTCCATCTTCATCGACTCAAGGATGACCAGGGTGTCGCCGTCCTCGACGGTGTCGCCCTGGGAAACGAGGACCTTCCAGACATTTGCCACCATCTCTGCGCGTACTTCAGCCACCGGACACTCCCATCAATCACTGTGATCCATCTGTGTCAGACCGACCTGTTCAGGCCCGCATGCGAGCCACCAGTCCGGTGTCGTAGGTCCCCTCGACGAACTCGGGGTGCTCCAGCAGCTCCGCGCAGAACGGGAGGTTGTTCTTGGGTCCCGCGATCTCGAAGCCCGCCACGGCCGCCCGGGCGCGCTCCAGGGCCTCGGCCCGCGTCTGCCCGAACACGCACAGCTTGGCCATGAGCGGATCGTAGAACGGCGTGACCGTGTTGCCGTCGGTGTAGCCGGAGTCCACCCGGACGCCCTCGCCGGACGGTTCCGTCCAGATGTCGATCTTCCCGGGACCAGGGAAGAACCGCTTGGGGTCCTCGGCGTAGACGCGGAACTCGATCGCGTGGCCGCGCGCGACCACCTCCGGCGCGGTCTTCTCGCCCGCGGCGATCAGCAGCTGCTGCTCGACCAGGTCCATGCCGGTGACCAGCTCGGTGACCGGGTGCTCCACCTGGAGCCGGGTGTTCATCTCCAGAAAGACGAAGTCCTGCTTGTCGGCGTCGACCAGGCACTCCACGGTCCCCGCGCCGAGATAACCGACCGCCTCGCCCGCCCGTACGGCCGCCGCCAGCATGCGCTCGCGCAGCTCCTGGGTGATGCCGGGGGACGGCGTCTCCTCCACGACCTTCTGGTGCCGGCGCTGCACCGAGCAGTCGCGCTCGCCCAGCGCGACGACCGTGCCGTCGGCGAGGCCGAGGATCTGCACCTCGACGTGGCGGGCGTGCTCGATATAGCGCTCCAGCAGGATCGCGGGCGTCCCGCCGAAGCGCGAGGCGGCCCTGGACGCCTGCTCGAACGCCTTGGCCAGCCCGGCCTCGTCGTGGGCGACACCCATGCCGATGCCGCCGCCGCCACCCGCCGTCTTGACCATGACCGGGTAGCCGATCCCGGCGACGGCGGCCACGGCCTCCTCCAGCCCGGTGACCGGCTCGCGGGTCCCGGCGGCGACGGGCACGCCCGCCGCCTCCATCAGGTTACGCGCGTTGATCTTGTCGCCCATCCGCTCGATCGCCTCGGGCGAGGGCCCGATCCAGGTCAGACCGGCGTCGATGACGGCCCGGGCGAATCCGGCGTTCTCCGAGAAGAACCCGTAGCCCGGATGGACGGCCTGGGCGCCCGACACGCGGGCGGCCTCAAGCACCTTGTCGGCGTCGAGATAGCTCTGCGCCGGGTTGGCCGGCCCGAGCAGGATCGCCTCGTCGGCCTCCCGGACGAACGGCAGGTCGGCGTCGGCCTCGGAATACACCGCGATGGCTCGCAGTCCCATGCGCTGGATCGTGCGGATGATT
>NZ_JBSFPS010000233.1:0-16299 GCF_053588315.1 Streptosporangium sp. NPDC003464
CTGTCCTGGCTGCGCCGCAAGCTCGGCGAGAGCGCCCAGGCCCCCCGCTACCTGCAGACCGTCCACGGCGTCGGCGTCAAACTCGTCGACCCGGGTCCCTGAGGCCCGCTCCGATGAGACGGCGGCTGGCCCTGCTCGCGGTGGCGACCACCTCGCTGGTCCTGGTCGCCTTCCTCGTGCCGCTGGCCATGCTGGTGAGCACGGTCGCCGCCGAGCGGGCCACGGCCGAAGCCACCGCCCAGGCGCAGTCCCTGGCCGCCCTGGTCGCCCTCGGCGACCGCGGCAGCCTTGACACCACCCTGCGGCAGGTCAACGGGGCCAACGGCACGCCGATCACGGTCTTCCTGCCCGACCGCACCTCCCTCGGCGTCCCGGCCCCCTGGGACCGCGCGGTCGAGCTGGCCGCGCGCGGGCGCAGCATCACCGTCGAGACGCCGACCGGCCGGGAGATCCTGGTGGCCGTCCAGGGCGGGGCCGGCGGCACCTCGGTCATCCGTACGTTCGTGAGCACCGGACAGCTCCGGCAGGGGGTGGGGCGGGCGTGGCTGGTGCTGGGCCTGATCGGGCTGGCGCTGCTCACGGTCGGCATCGTCGTCGCCGACCGGCTCGCCCGCTCGCTGATCCAGCCGGTCGGGCAGGTCGCGGGGGTCTCCCGGCGGCTGGCCCGCGGCGACCTGGACGCGCGGGTGGAGGCGGCGGGCCCGCCGGAGATCCGTGAGGTCGGCACCGCGCTCAACCATCTGGCCGCCCGCATCCGCGAGCTGCTCGCCCGCGAGCGCGAGGCGGTCGCGGACCTGTCCCACCGGCTGCGCACGCCGGTCACGGCGCTGCGGCTGGAGGCCGAGACCCTGCGCGACAAGGACGAGGCGGCCCGGGTGGGGGAGGCCGTCGACAGCGTCGAGCGCATGGTCACCCAGGTCATCCGGGAGGCACGCCGGTTCGACCGGGGCGGCGCGCCGAGTTGCGACGCCGCCCAGGTGGTCGGCGACCGCGTCGCCTTCTGGTCGGCGCTGGCGGAGGACCAGGACCGGCCGCTACGTCTCGACCTGGCCGACGGCCCGATCACCGTGGGGGTGAGCGGCCCGGAGCTGGCGGCCTGCGTCGACCTGCTGCTGGAGAACGTGTTCGCCCACACCCCCGACGGGACCCCGTTCACCGTCGAGCTGGCGGCGGGGCCCGAGGGCGGGGCCCGGCTGGTGATCGCCGACGAGGGGGCCGGTTTCGCCCTCCCGGACCCGGTCGGCCGCGGGGCGAGCGGCGGGTCCTCCACCGGTCTCGGCCTCGACATCGCCCGCCGTACCGCGGAGGACTCGGGCGGGTGGCTGCGGGCCGGCTCGTCGCCCTCGGGGGGAGCCGAGGTCACCCTCGAACTCGGCCCCGGCCTGACTTAGCGATTCCTTAGGAACCTCGCAGCATCTCGCTATCGCCCGGACGGGCAGTCTCGAAGAGTCATCGCGATTGCCCGCAATCGCGGCTTCCCCCGGACAACGGAGCACCCCTGATGCGCAAGCCAGTGATCATCTTTACCGGAATCGCCCTCGCCGCGCTCACGGTCGGAGGCGGCGTCGCCTTCGCCGACCGGGACGAGACCGGCCCGGCTCTCTCCTCGCCCGCCGGCACGGCCACCCCCATCCCCGGCACGGCCACCCCCGCCCAGGACGCCGACGACGACGCGGACGTCACGCGCAAGCCCGCCGTACTGGCGGAGCAGGCCCAGCAGACCGCGCTCGCCAGGGTGAACGGCGGATGGGTCACCTCCTCCGACCTGGAGACCGAGGGCGGCACCACCTCGTGGCAGATCGAGGTCGCCGACGGCGCGGGAGCCGGACGGGAGATCGTCGTCGACGCCACCACCGGCAAGATCCTCTCCGAGGCGGCCGACACCGACGACGGCCAGGAGAACGACGGGCAGGACGACGACTGACCGGTCCCGGACGGCGGGCCGGCGGAGACCGGCCCGCCGGGCGCTGTCGTGGACACGGACACACGCTCGTCGAGGGACCAAGGGCGGTCCGGATCACACGTTCGGACGCCCATAATGACCAGGTATGACAGATCTAGACGGCCTCGTGCAGGAGGCAGCCGATCGGCTGGCGGCCGAGCACACCGGCGTGGTGGTCGTTGCGCTCGTCCCCGGCTCGGTGGAGATCCGGGGCGCCGGGCGCGTGGGTGGCGAGAACGGCGGCACGCCCGGTGCCGACACGGTGTTCGAGATCGGCTCGGTGACCAAGGTGTTCACGGCCCTGGCCCTGGCGCGGCTGGCCGTGGTGGGCACGGTCGATCTCGATGAGCCCCTGGCCGCGCTACTGCCCGAGGGAGCGAGCGTGCCTTCACGGGATGGTGAGGAGATCACCCTCCGGCATCTGGCGACCCACACCTCGGGTCTGCCCCGCCTGCCCAAGGGCATGCTGCTGGAGGCGCTGCTACGCCCGTCGAAGCCGGATCCCTACGCCGGATGCAGCACCGAGTTCCTGCTGCGGGGGCTGGCCCGGACCCGGCTGGGCGGCACGCCCGGACGCCGGTTCCGTTACTCCAACCTCGGCGCCGGACTGCTGGGACTGGCGCTCGCCCACCGGGCCGGCACCGACTACGAGACACTGATGAACCGGGAGATCTGCACCCCTCTGGGCTTGGCCGACACCGGCATCACCGTCGACAGCGGCCGCTCGGCGCGCCTGGCTCAGGGGCACACCCGGCGTGGCGGACCCGCCGCGGCCTGGCACATGGCGGACATGGCCGGTGCGGGCGGGCTGCGATCGACGCCGGCCGATCTGGCCGCCTTCGTCCGCGCCCAACTGGACGGCGGCGCCGGCGGGGTCGCCGACGCGATCCGGCTCAGCCGCCGGATCGAGCACCGGATCAATCCCTTCACCTGGGCGCATCTCGGCTGGACGGGGCAGCGTCTGCACCCTCGACAGGGCGCCCACCTTCAGATCTGGCACAACGGGATGACCGGAGGGTTCTCCTCGTTCGTGGGCTTCGATCCCGAGAAGGGCGTGGCCGTCGCCATGCTCAGCAACACGCAGCGGTCGCTGGATCGCCCCGCCTTCGACCTGCTCCGCACCCTGCAGGCGGAGCACTCTTAGCCGGCGGCCGGTGGCCCGCGGCCGACAGTCGGAGCGGGCACGCCGTCGAAGCGGCCCGGCTCGATCGTGCCGTCCTCTGATCACCGTGTCTGTTCCGATGGCGAGGTGGCTTGAGGAGGGGCCGGATCTCCGTTCTCCGTGTCCACCGCTCGGACGTGTGTCCCTGTCGCTTATTGCAAGTAAGTTGCAAGTACTAAAATCAAGCAAGTGCGTAATAGTTGCAGAAGGTGCCAGGGCCCACTACTGTGATCTTGTGACCAGAGTCTTCACGGTGTTCCAGGCCTCTCCGGAGGACGGGGACGCGATAGGTGAGATCCACGCGGAGTCCTGGAAGGCCGCCTACGGCTCCTTCTTCGCTCCGGAGTTCTTCTCCGAGGCGCTGCGGCGGCGGCGCAACAGATGGCCCGGCGTGCTCGCCGAGGAGGAGGGCACCGCCATGCTCGCCGCACTGGACGGGCGGCGGCTGGCCTTCTCCTACTTCGGCTCCTCGCCGACGTGGCCGGAGTCGGCGGAGATCTTCGGTTTCTACGGTCACCCGGACGGCTGGGGGACCGGCGTCGCGAATGCCCTGATGACCGCCTCCCTGCACAGGATCCGCGAGCAGGGCTTCGGACGGGTCCATCTGTGGACGCTGCGCGACACGCCTCAGTCCCGTCGTTTCTACGCCAAGAGCGGCTTCGTGGAGTCGGGCGCGGTCCGCGGCCACGACTTCGGCGACGGCAACCCCATCGAGCAGGTCGAGTACGAGCTGATCTTTCACTGATCCGGCCCACCTGTGGCGCCGATCCACCTGTGGTGCCGGGGCGCCGACAGGTGGCGGCGCGCCCAAAAGGGGCGGCGCCTCACCGCTGTCGAGGATCCCGGCGTAGATCTCCGGACCGCCCCGGGCCCGGGGCGGCCGTCCGTGGCGGTGGCGCTCACCCGGCGCCGGGGAGGACCGTGGTCACGACCTTGTGGACGGCGCCGGCCTCCGGCGGGCTGCCTTTCCGGTCGGCGAACAGCATGTGCGCGGCCCCGATCAGGGTGGGAGCGAGCGTGTCGACGTCGGCGTCCGCCGCGACGCGGCCCAGTTCCCGCTCGGCGGTGAGATAAGAAGCGATCATGGCCGCGGCCTCCGTCAGGACCGGGACGCCGGTCGGCCTGGCCTGGCGGAGCCGGGCGCGCAGGTCGTCCCGGGAGGTGACGAGGCCGACGATCGCCACGGCGACCGACCCGAACAGGGCCGTCAGCGCGCCGGTGAGATTGCCGGCGACGGTGCCGGTCCCGGCGGAGTCGCGCAGGGCGGCGGCCTGCTTGTCGAGCCGGGCGATGCGGTCCAGCACGAGCTCGGCGAGGAATGCGTCGAAGTCGGCGAAGTGCCGGTGCAGGACGCCCTTGGCACAACCTGCCTCCGTGGTGACCGCCCGGCTGGTCAGCGCGCTCGGCCCGTCCTGGAGCAGGACGCGTTCGGCGGCGTCGAACAGCTGCTCGCGCGCGTCGCGGATGGCTACCCCTGTCGGCACGTGTGTCTCCTTCGCTCGCCGGGCCCACCGTTGACGAGTGGGCAAGTGCCCATTTATGGTGGGCACATGCCCACTATACCCCCGGAGCGATCACTTCCCTCCGAACCCAGACCTCACCTGGCCCGCCGGATAGCGGAGTCCTTCGGCTCGGACCCCGAACGCTACGACCGGGCCAGGCCCCGCTATCCCGACGCGATGGTGGAGCGGATCGTCGCCGAAAGCCCCGGGCCCGACTTTCTCGACGTCGGCATCGGCACCGGCATCGCGGCCCGGCAGTTCCAGGCGGCCGGTTGCAGGGTGCTCGGGGTCGAGGTCGACGCGCGGATGGCCGAGTGGGCGCGACAGCGCGGGCTCGAGGTCGAGGTGGCCGGGTTCGAAGCCTGGGACCCCGCCGGCCGGGCGTTCGACGCCGTCGTCTCCGGGCAGACCTGGCACTGGGTGGAGCCGGTCGCGGGAGCGGCGAAGGCGGCCGAGGCGCTGCGGCCCGGCGGCCGGCTGGCGGTGTTCTGGAACGTGGGCCAGCCTCCGTCCGATGTGGCCGGCGCCTTCTCCGAGGTCTACCGCCGGGTGATGCCCGGCTCGCTCGCCTCCCGTCAATGGACGGTCAGCTCGGACGGATACTCGGCGCTGTCCGCCAAGGCGGCCGACGGCATCCGGGAGGCGGGCGCGTTCAGCGAGCCGGAGCAGTGGCGGTTCGACTGGGAGCAGGTCTACACCCGAGACGAGTGGCTGGACCAACTGCCCACCACCGGTGGCCACACCCAGCTCCCGCCGGCCACGCTGGAAGCGGTGCTGGCGGGCGTCGGCGCCGCCATCGACGCGGTGGGAGGCGGCTTCACGATGCGCTACGCCACGGTGGCGGTCACCGCGGCGCGCACCGGTGCCGCGCCGACCCCGCCGGTGGGCCCGTGACGCACCGGGGCGTGCCCGATGCCGACCGGCCGGGGCGGGGCCACGGTGGACACGCCGATGACGCCGCTCGCCACGGGGGCGGCCGAGCCGATGCGGGTCCCACGCCCGCGCCCTGAGAAACAGGTCGGGATCTCCGGCGGGGAAGATCCCGCCAAGCGCCACCGCCGGACGGCCTGTGGCGTTGATACCTGGCGGATACACGGCTGAGCGCGTACGGACACCCGGCGGATGCGGAGCGGAGGAAAGCGGCCTCCAGAGTGGCCACGGCGCCGCGAGGGCGGCGCGATCCCACCGTGAAGGAGTCCTCTGTGCGTGTGTTGACGCGTGGTCTGCCCGGTCTGCTCGCCCTGGCGGTGCTGACCGGCTGCGGGGGGAACACACCCCCCGCGGCCGGCGGCGGCAGCGCCCCGGTGGACAAGGCCCGCGAGCGGGAGAACGTCATCGCCACCTGCATGAAGCAGAAGGGTTTCTCCTACACCCCCTCGGTCAGCCGGCCCAAGAGGTCCGACGCGGGCACCGGCGACTACGCGGCGATGAAGGAGGCCCGCGGCAAGTACGGCTTCGGCGTCTTCTCCGCCTTCGTCTACCCGGACCCGGCGGCCAAGCAGGATCCCGACCCCAACCGGGCGACGATCGACAGCCTCCCCGCCAACAAGCGGCAGGCCTACACCAAGACCATGAACGAGTGCCGGGTCGACGCGCTCCGGCAGGTGAACGGCCTGAAGGTCACCTCGCTCGACGACTACCACGAGCAGATGAGCAAGGAGATCGAGCGCATCGACAAGGATCTCGACGGCGATCCCATGCTCGTGGAGCTCGCCGCGCCCTTCGCCGAGTGCCTGAGGTCCAAGGGGGAGCGGGTGACGTCCGCGAGGCCGCTGGCGCTGGGTGGACGCGGCTTGGAGGTGTGGTACGAGCAGCTCGAGAAGCTGCGCAAGGCGGGCAAGGTCACGGCGGAGGCGGCCAGGCCGTACCTCGCCAAGGAGATCAAGTCGGCGCTGGCCGACCTGGAGTGCGGCAAGGACTTCTACGCCGCCTTCATCCCCCTGAGCACCCGGCTCAACAACGAGGCCAGGGTGAAGTTCGGATACACAGAGCAGTGATGCGCACCCCGCGCGGCAAGCTGCTGCTGGTGCTGGCCGTGATCCTGATGGTCGCGGGGGCCGGCTGGGGAGTGAGCACGTTGCTGCGCTCCCCAGCCGACGAGGCGGCGGCACGCAAGCCGCCCAGACCATCGCTGGTCACGGTCGAGGTCGAGCGGCGCAAGCTGGTCAGCACCGTGGTGGTCAGCGGCGCCCTGGAGTACGGCTCGCCGTACCCGGTGTCGCTGGCCGGGGTGGTGGGCGGCGACGACGCCGCTCAGCGGGCCACCCGTGCTCCCCGGCCGGGCACGATCACGGAGGGCACAGTGGTGATGGAGGTGAACGGGCGCCCGGTGTTCGTCTTCACCGGCAAGGTGCCGATGCACCGCGGCCTCCTCCCCGGCGCCAAGGGGGCCGACGTCAGGCAGTTGCAGAGAGCGCTGCGCGGGCTTGGCCACCACGCGCCCATGACCGGAGTGTTCGACCGGGCGACCATCGCCGCGGTGTCGCGCTTCTACGCCAAGCGGGACTATGAGGCGCAGCAGCCCACCTTGGAGCTGCGGCAGAAGCGCGACGACCTGCGCAGGGCCGTACGGGCCGCGCAGGAAGTGCTCGCGACCGAGCGCAGGGCGCTTGACCAGGGCCTGGACGTGCTCCCGCTGAAGGTGAAGCTCGCCAACGCCCGGCGGGATCTGAAGGAGGCCGGACAGGCGCTGGAGAGCGCACGGGCGCAGGAGCACACCACCGAGGACGAGACCAGGGTCGAGGCCGCCGAGAGCGCCGTGCGAGCGGCCGAGGAGAGGTTGCTGGCCGCCGAGCAGGAGCTCGCCCAGGCCCGCGCGGTGCCCACCCCCGCGCCCACTCCCAGCCCCGGCGCCCCGGCCGGGCCGCCTGCCGACACCCGCCTGCTCGAACTCCGGGTCGCCAACGCCGGAGCCGATGTGGCCGCCGCCCGGTCGGCGCTGGAGCGAGTGCTGGAGGAGGCCGGGATCGCGCGGGACAGGCGGCTGACCGAGCTGGGGAAGAACCTCCGGCTGGCGCGCGAGGCCGTCGTCACCGCCGAGCAGACGCTCAGGCAGGCCAGGCAGCTCTCGCCCACCAAGCTGAGGGTGGCCAACGCCCAGCGTGACCTGGCCGCGGCACAGGCGCTGCTGGCCGAGTTCTCCCGGACCTACGGCACCACCATCCCGCCGGGAGAGATCGTATTCCTGCCCAGGCTGCCGGCCCGCCTCCACAAGGCGACCGTCAAGGCGGGTGAGCTGGTGGACAGGCCGATCGCCACGGTGACCAGCTCCACCTTCGTGGTCTCGGGCTCGGTGGACGCGGCTGAGGCCGGGCGGCTGAAGACGGGCCTGGAGGCGACCATCGAAACCGAGGACGGCAGGACCGTCCCCGGCACGGTGACCTCCCTCGGCGGGCGCGACGCGAAGGGCGCCGTGCCGGTGATGATCACTCCTGCCTCGATGAAGGGCCTCAGGAAGCTCGCCGGCGCCCCCGTCACCGTCCGCGTGACCATCGGTGCCACCGGCAAGGAGGTGCTCGTGGTCCCCGCAGCGGCGGTCGTCACCGCCGCCGACGGCAGGGCCCGGGTGCAGGTGGAGACCGCGCCCGACCGGACCAAGGAGGTCGAGGTGCGCACCGGCCTGGCCGCCGACGGAGCCGTGGAGGTGACCGGCGACCTCAGGCCGGGAGACCTGGTGGTGGTCAACGATGCCTGAGCCGGTCATCCTGCTCGACGACCTGACCAAGGAGTTCCCCACCGAGCCCCCCGTCAGGGCGCTCTCCACCATCAACCTGAGAGTCGAAAAGTCGGACTATGTCGCCATAGTCGGCCCCTCGGGGTCCGGCAAGTCCACCCTGCTCAACATGCTCGGCCTGCTCGACCGGCCGACCAGCGGCGGCTACCGGCTCGACGGCATCGAGACCACCACGCTGAAGGACGGCGCGCGGACCACGGTGCGCGGCAGCCGTATCGGCTTCGTCTTCCAGTCCTTCCACCTGCTGCCGCACCGCAGCGTGCTGGAGAACGTCATGCTGGCCGAGATCTACGGCGCAGGGTCGCGCAGGGGGCGGCGGGAGCGCGCGATGCGGGCGCTGGAGCGGGTGGGGCTGTCGCACCGGGTGGACTTCCTGCCCGGCAGGATGTCCGGCGGCGAGCGGCAGCGCGCCGCCATCGCCCGCGCCCTGATGGGCGGACCGTCGCTGCTGCTGTGCGACGAACCCACCGGCAACCTCGACAGCAGGAACACCGACGCCGTGCTCGACCTGTTCGACGAGCTGCGCGCCCAGGGCATGACCATCGTGGTCATCACCCACGAGAACGAGGTGAGCGACCGGGCCGGGCGCCGGGTCCGCATCACCGACGGCATCCTCACGGAGGAGTAGATGTGCACCCGCGCGACCTGCTGAACGAGGCCATGGCGGGCCTGCTGGCCCGCCCGGCGCGCTCGGCGCTGACCACGCTGGGCACCGTGCTGGGCATCACCACACTCGTGGTCACCCTGGGCGTCGCCGCGACGGCGGGCAACCAGATCGTCGGCCGCTTCGACGAGCTGACCGCCACCTCCGTCACGGTCGAGGTCCCGGACAACCCGTTCCCCCTGGTCGACTGGGCCGACGTCAGCCGGGTGGCCCGGCTGCGCGGGGTGGTCTCCGCCGCCGCCCTCGCCGAGTCGGAACAGAGCGCCAACCTCAGCGTCCGCTCCAACGACGTCGTGGACCCCACCCGGGTCACCGACCAGACCCTCACGGTGGTCGCCAGCAGCCCCGGCCTGCCCGCCGCGGTCAAGGGCAGAATGGTCGAGGGCCGCTACTTCGACGCCGGGCACATCGCCCGCGGGGACAAGGTCGTCGTGCTGGGCCGGCACGCGGCCCGGATGCTGGGCATCACCCGGCTGGAACGGGCCCCGGCCATCTTCATCGGCACCCAGGCATACACCGTCATCGGTGTGCTCGACGACCCGAAACGCGAAAAGAGCCTCGCGAGCGCCGTCCTGCTGCCACCGGCGATCGGCAAGCGCTACGGCCTGAGCACCGTGACCCGGGTCCTGGTCAACACCGGTCTCGGCGCCGCGGAACTGATCGCCAAGCAGGCGCCGACCGCGCTCAGCCCCGGCAACGAGGGCCTTCTCCAGGTCATGTCGCCGTCCAGCCCCACCAGGGCGCGCGATGCGGTGGAAGGCGACGTCAACGCCCTCTTCCTGATCCTCGGTCTGGTCTCCCTGGTCGTCGGCGCGGTCGGCATCGCCAACGTCACGCTGGTGACCGTGATGGAGCGCGTCGCCGAGATCGGCCTGCGCCGCGCCCTGGGCGCCGCCCGCCGCCACGTCGCCGCGCAGTTCCTGCTGGAGTCCACCCTCACCGGGCTGACCGGCGGCATCATCGGCGCCTCCGTGGGGATCGTCGTGATCGTCGCGGTCTGCGCCGCCAAGCAGTGGACTCCGGTGCTGGATGTACGGCTGGCCGCCGCGGCACCTGCCGCCGGCGCCGTCGTCGGGCTGCTCGCGGGCCTGTACCCGGCCCTGCGTGCCGCCCGCATGGAACCGGTCAACGCACTTCGCTAGATATGGTGCATTTTCATGACATCCCTGCTGCTCGTCGAAGACGACACGGTGATCCGCACGTCGGTCGGCCTGGCTCTGGAACGCTACGGCTATCGGATGACGACCGCCGCTGACGGGTTGACCGGTCTGGAGGCGGCCCAGGCGGGCGGCCACGACCTGCTGCTGCTGGATGTGATGCTGCCCGGCCTGGACGGCATCAGCGTGTGCCGCAGGATCCGGGAGACCAGCCAGGTGCCGATCCTCATGATGTCGGCGCGCGGTGACGGTCTGGATGTCGTCGCCGGGCTGGAGGGCGGCGCCGACGACTATGTGGTCAAACCGGTCGACCTGCCGGTGCTGGTGGCCAGGATCCGGTCACTGCTGCGCCGGGCCACCATCACCCGGCCCGAGCCCGCGACCGGCCAGGCCGCCGCGAGCGCTGTGCTCGCCTTCGGCGAGCTGAGCATCGACACCGGCGCGCTGGAGGTACGGCGGGCCGGGCAACGCGTCGAGCTGGCCCCGAGCGAGCTGCGGCTGCTGCTGGAGTTCGCCGCCCACCCGGGCATCGTGCTGGAGCGGGCGACGCTGCTGCGCACCGTGTGGGACTACGGCTGGGACGGCGACAGCCGCGTGGTGGACCTGTGCGTACAGCGCCTGCGCAAGAAGATCGGCGCCGAGCGCATCGAGACGGTCCGCGGGTTCGGCTACAAACTGCGTATCACCTGATTCGGCTACAGACTGTGCACTACCTAAAAGGGGCCCCGGTGATGAATCCGGCTTCGCTGCGATGGAAGATCGCCGCGCTCGTCACGACCGCCTGCGTCGTCGTCGCGGCCGTGGTCGGCCTCCTGGTGCACCGGGCGACCTGGCAGCGGACCCTGGACGGGGCCGAGAGCCAAGCCCTGGAGGCGCTCGAACAGTCACTGGCCCGCGCCGGCCTGCCCGAGGACGTGGTGACCGTCCAGGAACTCCCCGCCGCCCTGGCCGCCCGGCTGCGGCCCGGCCGGCCGGCGACCTGGTACGGGCTCGATCACCGGGACGAGCCGTGGATGTGGGCCGCCCAACCGTACGGCGGCGACGGCGGCCGGGCGGTGAGCGTACAGATCTCGGTGGGCTCGGAGCTGCGCAGCCTGTACGCGCTCGACCGCGACATGGTCAAAGCCGCGCTGCTCGCCCTGGCCGGGGTGGTGCCGCTGTCGGTGCTGGCGGCCGAACTCCCCAACCGGCGGCTGCGGCGCGTCGCCCGCACCGCCCGCCAGATCGCCGACGGCAACCTGGACGCCCGGACCGACGCGAGCGGCCGGGACGAGATCGCCGACATCGGTGCCGGGCTCAACTCCATGGCCGCCAGCCTGCAGCGGCGGCTGCTGGCCGAACAGCGCTTCACGGCCGATGTCGCGCACGATCTGCGTACCCCGCTGATGGGCCTGCTGACCGCCGGCCAGCTGCTGCCCGACGGGCAGGCCACCGACCTGGTCCGCGACCGGATCGGCGTGCTGCGCGGCCTGGTCGACGACCTGCTGGAGATATCCCGCCTGGATGCCGGCGGCGAGCAGCCCGACCAGCAGCCGGTGCCGCTGGCCGACCTGGTGCGGGAGTCGCTGCACCGTCTCGGCGTGCCCGCCGACCTGCATGCCGTCGGCGAGCAGGGCCACGCGACAGCCGTCACCGACCCGCGCCGCCTCGAACGGATCGTCGCCAACCTGGTCCTCAACGCCCACGCGCACGGCGCCGCCCCGGTACAGATCACCGTGCGCCCCCATCAGATCGTCATCCGCGACCACGGACCCGGTTTCCCGCCCGACCTGCTTGCCGACCTGGGCAACGGGCAGGCGCAGCGCTTCCGCACCGGACGGACCGAGCGCGGCCGCGGGCACGGGCTCGGCCTGACCATCGTGTCCGGCCACGCCCGCGTCATCCGGGCCGCCCTCCAGTTCGCCAACCTTCCCGGCGGCGGCGCGAGCGTCACCGTCACCCTGCCCGGCACACCACCGGCACCGGATCGATAGCCGGCCCCGGGCCGTACGGGCCCAGCCAGACCCGGACAGCCCGCTGCGATCCCGTACGGCCTGCTGCTCGATCCACCTGAGAGCGGCCGCGCCTCGATCTCAAGACCGAAAGCTGGTCGCGCTTGCGCCGCGACGCGAGCGGGCTCATCAGCCGGCGGTGCCGTTCCACAGCCCTCCGGCACGTTCAGCGGTCGAGATCCTCACCGACGGCGAGCACGGCGCCGACGATGGCGCCGGCCGACCGGGTTCGGGCCGGTTCCGGACCGCTCTTGAGCGCCCGCGGCCCTTCCACCGTCCCGGAAAACCACAGGCCGGCAAGATGCAGGTTCTGTTACCGTCAGCCGGTGCCGTGATGATCAACTGCGACCGGAGGCGAGTCAGTGGCCGGCATCTTCCCTGAAACTGTCCTGTCCACGGGGTCGTCCGTCCTCCGCCCGTTCAGCAGCGACGATGTCTCGGACAACCAGGCGGCCTGTGCCGACGAACTGATCCAACGGTGGCTCCCCCTGCCCCGGCCCTACACACTCGACGACTCCACCGCGTGGTGCACGGAGACCGCACACGCCTTACGCGAGTCCGGCGCCGGCATCCATTTCGCGATCACCGACGCTGCCGGCGGCCGTTTCCTGGGCACAGTCGGGCTGAAGAAGACCGACTGGCAAGGGCGGGTCAGTGAGATCGGCTACTGGGTCGCCCCGTGGGCACGTGGACGCGGGATCGCGGCAGCCGCCACCCGCGCCGTCGGATACTGGCTGCTGATCGACCAGGGCTTCCAGCGCCTGGAGCTCAAGGCGGCCACCGGGAACGTCGCTTCTCGGAAGACGGCGCTCAAGGCCGGCCTGCAGCGTGAAGGCATCATGCGGAACGCCGGCTTCACGCACACCGGCCGGGTCGACCTTGTCCTGTTCTCACTCATCCCATCGGATCTATCCGGGTCTTGAAACGGGCGCGGGTGGCCTCGGCGGTGGCGTCGAGCCCGGACGCCGGCCAGGGCACGACCTCCAGACGCGGGCTGGGAGGCGGAGCTCAGTCGGCCTGGTGCTCCGGGAGGGCGGCTGGGCGCGCACGGACCCGGGCCTTGTCGCCTTGCCTGCCGAAAATGTGGAGGATCTCGACGGGGCGGTCGCCACTGGGGCCGAACCAGTGCGGCTCGGCCGTGTCGAACTCGGCCACCTCGCCGGGACGGAGCGTGAGCTCGCGCTCCCCGAGGACGAGCAGCAGTTCTCCCGCGAGGACGAAGAGCCACTCGTAGCCGGTGTGGGTGACGAGCCGGCGAGGGCAGGGCGGGATCACCTGCTTGAAGACCTGGAGGCGGCCCGGGTACTGCGTCAGGGGCACGAGGACGCTTCCGCGGCGGTGGCGGTGCCGCAGCGGGGTCAGGTGAACCCGTGGGTCGCCGGTCGCCGGGGCGGCGATGAGCTGATCGAGCGCGACGCGGTGCGCCCGCGCGAGCGGTATGAGCAGTTCGAGGGTCGGGCGTCTCTTGCCGGACTCGATCCGGGACAGGCCGCTGACCGAGATGCCGGTCGCCGCCGACAGCGCCTCGAGGGTCATACCGCGGTCGCGGCGCAGTGAGCGCAGCCGAGGCCCGATGGTGGCGAGCAACTGCTCCAGTTCGGCATCCACGCCCACCAGTCTGGCCCGACCGGGCCCCGGTCCGGCCGGACGGGGCCGGTTTTTTGCAGTTTCCGCAAAATTCCTACCCGATCGACACCCGCGGGCCCGACATTGCTGTCCTGGCCCCGCGAGGTCTCGATTCCGCGAGCGCCCGCCAAGTGCCACGAAGGAGCAACCATGGACCCCCGACCCGCCACGTCCAGACGCTGGACGGTGCTGGCGATCTGCTGCCTGAGCCTGTTCCTGGTCGGACTGGACACGACGATCGTGAACGTCGGCCTGCCGTCGATAGGCGCCGGCCTGGGTGTCGGAACCCGCGGTCTGGAGTGGGCGGTCGACGCGTACACGCTTGTACTGGCCAGCCTGCTGATCTCCTCCGGCGCGCTGGCCGACCGCATCGGACGGCGACGTGTGTTCCGGCTCGGGCTGGTCGTGTTCGGCGCCGCGTCCGTGGCGTGCGCGCTCGCGCCGACCATCGGCGCGCTGGTCGCCGCCCGCGTCGCGCAGGGGGTCGGCGCCTCGATGCTCAGCCCGGTGGCGCTCGCCATCGTCGTCAATGTGATCAGCGAGCCGAAGGAGCGGGCGCGTGCGATCGGCGTGTGGGCGGCCGTCTTCGGCGTCAGCATGGCCGCCGGGCCTGTCGCGGGCGGTGCTCTGATCTCGGCTGTCGGCTGGCGGTCGGTCTTCTGGATCAACGTGCCGGTCGTCGCCGCGGTGCTGGTGCTGACCGCGGTCTTCGTCCCGGAGTCGCGCGCGCAGCGACCGCGTCGGCTCGACGCTCCGGGGCAGCTGCTGCTGACCGTCGTGGTCGGCTGCTCGGTCGCCGTACTGATCGAGGGACCGCACATCGGGTGGGACTCGCCCGCGGCGATCGCCGGCTACGTTATCGTCGCCGTCTCCGCTGCCACGTTCGGGTGGGTCGAGTCGCGACGGGCCGAGCCGCTGGTGGACCCCCGGCTGTTCCGCCGGCCGCCGTTCGTCGCGGCCGTCGTGGGCGCGGTCGTGGTGTTCATCGCCCTCAGCGCGACCCTGCTGCTCAACACCCTCTACCTCCAGCACGCCAGAGGCATGACCCCGCTGGCGGTAGGGATGGTCACGCTCCCGATGGCCATCGCCGCGACCGTGTGCGCGCCGCTCTCCGGGGTGCTCGTCGGACGTTTCGGCCCGCGCCCACCGCTGGCGCTCGCCGGGGGTTTCATCACGGCCGGTGGTCTCTGCCTCGTGGGCATCGGCGACCACACCGACCTCCGATTGCTGTCGTCGGCCTACCTGCTCGTCGGCATCGGGTTCGGGTTCGCGAACGCGCCGATCACCAACACCGCGGTCAGCGGCCTGCCGCCGGCCCGCGCCGGCGTCGCCGGTGGGATCACCTCCACCGCCCGCCAACTCGGCTCGGCCCTCGGCATCGCTGTCGCGGGCAGCGTCGTCGTCGACGCCTCACCCGCCCATTTCGCCCAGGCGCTACGTCCCGGCTGGCTCCTCGTCACCGGCTGCGGGCTGATCGTACTTGTCGTGACCCTGATGGCGCCGGCTGCCGGCCGGCACCAGAACCCGCAGGTGGGCGGAGAGCCGGGGGGCGGTAGGCGGACGGCGGGGGTGGGGGCGGGCAGGCAGCCGGGCGGAGGCTGACGGACCGTCAGGGACTCCACCGGCGTAGGCCGCACGACAGAGTGGTACGTGTCGGGGATGAGAAGGCGGCCCGCTGCACGCCGGTGATCCGTCGCAGTCGCCGTCGAGTGCGATTTTCACCAAGATGGCAGGATGAACGCCCCCGCAACCGGGACGCGCCTGCCGTGGCATGCCGTACCCGAACAGGTCCGCCGAGCCGTCGAAACCCGGCTGGGTGCCCCGGTCGTCAAGGCGGTGACACAGACCGGCGGGTTCTCGCCGGGCGCCGCCGTGCGGCTGAGGCTGGCCGACGGCCGGCGCGCGTTCGCCAAGGCCGTCGGTCCCGAGCCGAATCCACTCACCGCCGACATCTATCGAGCCGAAGCTCGCATCGCCGCTGCGCTCCCCCCTGGAGTGCCCGCACCCAGGATGCTGGCCTCGTTCGATTCCGGAGGCTGGGTCGCGCTGCTGTTCGAAGACGTGGACGGTCACCCGCCGGCCGCTCCATGGCGGACCGATGAGCTGGGACGCGTTCTGGACGCCCTGGCCCAGCTGGCCACCGCGTTGACCCCCGCCCCGATCCCCGCCCCGCCCGCGCGACAGCGCTTCGGTGAGCAGTTCCAGGGATGGCGGCGCCTGGTCGCGGACCGTGAGACAGGCGGTGATGAGCTGGTCGGCCTTGACGCGTGGGCAGTGCGCCATCTGGATGCGCTGGCGGATCTGGAGGCGCGCTGGCCGGACGCCATCGAGGGGGACAGCCTGGTGCACGGTGACATCCGGGCGGACAACCTGTTGCTCACCGCTGAGGAGGTGGTGGTCGTCGACTGGCCGTGGGCGTTCGTCGGAGTGCACCACCAGATCGGGGCGCCAGGCGGCGGCGAAGTTCACGGCGCCGTCGTAGCTGCGCTGGATCGAGGTGACCGTGTCCTTCCAGAAGTCGC
>NZ_JBSFPS010000234.1:0-16007 GCF_053588315.1 Streptosporangium sp. NPDC003464
CATTACGCCACGCTCGGAGTTGGACATTCGGGATGTTGTCTGGCATCTCGGGTCTTCCTCGCGGCTGGGGGCTCAAGAGGAAAGAAGGGGGGCTCAGCCGATCCGGCGCAGCGCCTCGGCCAGGCCGGACAGACCCACCGGGCCGAGCTCCAGGGCCGAGGTGTGCCAGCGGCGCAGGTCGAAGTCCGCACCCAGGCGCTGCCTGGCCTCCTCGCGGGCGGCCAGCCAGGCGCGCTCGCCCAGCTTGTAGGAGGGCGCCTGGCCCGGCCAGCCGAAGTAGCGGACCACTTCGGCGTGGACCCGGTGCGGCTCGCACCGGCCCTGGTCGCGCAGCACCTCGCAGGCCCGCTCGAAGGTCCACTTCGAGCCGTCGGGGAGCGGCAGGTCCAGGTGGACGCCGATGTCGATGACCACGCGGGCGGCCCGCAGCGCCGACGCGCCGAGCATGCCCAGCCGGGTGCCCGGCTCGGTGAACCAGCCCAGCTCGTCGGCCAGCCGCTCGGCGTAGAGCGCCCAGCCCTCGCCGTGCCCGCTCACCCAGGAGTTCCTGCCGAAGCGTGACAGGCTGTCCCCGGCCACGCGGGTGGCCCCGAGCTGGAGGTGGTGGCCGGGCACGCCCTCGTGGAAGACCGTGGTCAGCTCGCTCCAGGTCTCGAACCGGCCCCGGTCACCGCCCACCGGCCACCAGGTGCGGCCCGGCCGCGACAGGTCCTCGCTGGGCGAGGTGTAGTAGGCCGCGCCCGAGGTCGAGCCCAGGGCCAGGGTGACGTCCACCCGGCGCAGTGGTTCGGCGATGTCGAAGTGGGTGCCGTGCAACTGCTCGACCGCCTGGTCGTGCCGCTCCTGCAGCCAGCCCCGGTAGGCGTCCAGGCCGTCGACGTACTGCGTCTCGTTGAGGATCGTGGTCGCCTCCTCCACCGAGGCGCCCGGCCGCACCCGCTGCGCCTCGGCCGACAGCTCGGCCTCGATGCGCGACAGCTCGGCCCAGCCCCACTCGTAGGCCTCCACCAGGTCGATGTCGGCGCCCAGGTTGAGCCGGGCGCCCACCGCGTAGCGCTCGGCGCCCACCGGGTCGTCCTCCGCCGCGCGGGGGGCGTATTCCTCCCGCAGGTAGCGGGTGGCCTCGGCGTAGGCGGCGTGCGCGGCCGCCGCGCCCCGCTCCAGCTCCTCCCGGACCGGGCCGTCGCCGTAGCTCGTCACGAACGCCTGGTGCGTGCCGTCGCTCGCGAAGAGCTCGGTCTGCACGGCCAGCTCCAGCGCCTGGCGGCGGGCCGCCGACATGCCCTGGGCGAGGCCGGCCGCCAGGCTCGCCCGCCAGCCGTCCAGCATCTCGGGGACGGCCGCGAGCCGGGCCGCCACGTTACGCCACTCGTCGTCGCTGCCGTGCGGCAGCAGGTCCACGCTGTCGCGCAGGTCGGTGATCAATCCGAACGGGGCCTGCACCGCGCGGAACGGCTCGCCGATCTCGTACCAGGCGAGCTCGGCCTCGAGGCGCTCCCGCAGGTGCGCCGCGGCCCGCACATCCGCCTCGCCCTGCGGGCGCAGGGGAGTGAGCCTGCCCAGCGTCTCGCTGATCAGGGCGGCCCGGGCGGCGATGCCGTCCGGGCCGTAGTCGGTGGCCGGGGCGAATTCGATGTCGATGCCGCTCGCCCCGGCGCCGACCGGGTCGAGCGCCGCCGAACGGGTGACATATTCATCGCAAAGGGCGAAGATCGGGCTGGTCATCCCGGCACTTTAGCCGACCTGACCTGCGGAGTCACTGGATGATCGACACGATTTGACGACTTCGGTCACGGTTCATCTCTTCCAGAACGGGCGGCGCCCCCCGGAGCGGCTCAGCGCCTCCAGCCCGTCGACGGCCCGCTGCCACAGCGCGTCCACGTCCGTGCCGGACTGCAGATCCCTGGCCAGGGCTTCGAGCTCCGCGTGACCGCCCAGGTGGACGGCCAGCGCCGCCAGCCTGCTGCCCAGGTCCTGGAGGTAGCGCAGCCGGTCGGCGGCGCCGAGGGACCCGGCGGCGCGCAGCCGCCGCAGCTCCTCGCCGAGCTCGGCCCGGGGCAGCTCCCTCGCCGCGGCGGGTGCCGCCACCGGCGCGGGACGGGGCGGGGCCATCCTGGCGCGCGGGGCGGAACCGCCGGCCGCCACGCCCCGCGGCGCGCCGCCCATCCCGCCGACCGCGAACTTCGGCGCCGCGCCGGGGGCTCCGGGCGGTCCGGCGGGCGCGCCGGGCTGGGGCGGGGCCATCGCGGTCATCATCATCGGCGCCGCCGCCACGGCCGGGCTCTGCCAGCCGCTGGGCAGCTCCACCGGCTGGATGACGCGGTGCCCCGGCCCGCCCTCGGCGACCACCTTGCTGTCGACCGCGACGAACGCGGTGAAGCGGCAGAGCACGCCGTATTCGAGGGAGATCTCGACGATCTCCCCTTCCAGCGAGTGGTCGCCGGCGGCGTAACGGTCCTCCAGGGCGCGCAGCCGGGCCCGCGCCCAGATCGCGCGGGTCGCGGGGCTGTCCGTGCGGACCCCGGCGACCCGCCGCTCCCACGGCTGGACGGCTCCGTCCACGCCGTGCACGGTCAGCGCTCCGTCGCGCGGGTGCCGGTAGCGGCCCAGGACGGTGAGCGGCACGCCCGGGTAGATCGAGCCGAGGTGGCTGACCGTGCCGGGGACCAGGTCGAGCCCGTCGGCCTTGAGGGACAGATCGGTGACCAGCGGGGCGCCGATCCTGCGGTGGATGTGCTCCATCGCCTCGTCCAGGCGGTCCTCCGACTCCACCAGCTCGCACCGGCCCGAGCCCAGCCCGGCCAGCCTGCCGAGGAATCCGGCGTTGACCGCCCGGTCGATGCCGACCGTGTGCACCCGCACCCCGGCCAGCCGGGCGCCGACCCGCTCCAGGATCTGGTCCTCGTTGCCGACCTGCCCGTCGGTGACGAGCACCAGGACCCGGTCCCCGTCGGAGCCGGCGAGCAGTGCGACGGCCTGCTCCAGCGGGGCCAGCATCTCGGTGCCGCCGCGCGCCTCCAGCCGGGCCAGGTGTTCCACCGCCCGGTAACGGTTGCGGTCGGAGGCCTCCGACAGTCCCTCGCCGAGCCCCTCGGGCCGCTCCACCACGGTGTCGAAGGAGAGCACCGCGAACCGGTCGCCGCGGGTGAGCGTGTCGACGATCCGCGCGGCGGCGCGCCGGGCGGCGACCATCTTCCAGCCGGTCATGCTGCCCGAGCGGTCCAGCACCAGCACGACGTCCTTGGCGGCGGCCGTGGCGGGTGCCGGATCGGGGACGACGGTCAGCGAGAACGTGCCGTCACCGTCGGCGTCGCCCTCGCCGTCGTCGGGGACCAGCGCCAGCGAGGTGGAGGCGTCGAAGGACAGGCGCAGGATGAAGTCACGGTCCAGCCGCTCGCCCGGCTGGAGGCGGACGGTGCTCCCCTCCTCCTGGACCACGTGCAGGCTGGAGCGGAGCTCGCGCAGCTCCAGCCCGGCCGGGTCGACGGAGACCGCAAGCGAGAGCCGTACCGGGTTGGGGAAGCCGGGCAGCAGCACCGGAGGCGTGATCCGGGAGGCGTCCGGGACCGCGTCGGTGTCGGGGGCCCAGCCGTCGCCGGCCTGGCCGCCGTCGAGCGGGGTGCCGGGGATGTAGCGGGGCGCGACGACCAGCGGGAAGCGGAAGGTGGCCGCGCCGTCCTCGTAGGGGAGCGGCTGGTTGAGGGTGAGGTGTACGGTGACCCGCTCGCCCGGCACGATGTTGCCGACCCTGATGGTGAAGACGTCGGGCCGGTCCTCCTCGGCGATCGCGGCCCGCCTGCCCTCGGCGACCGCCTGGTCGTAGTCGGCCCTGGCCTGGCCGCGCTCCTTGAGGGTCCCCTCGATGACCCGCCCGTCGGCCTCCATCCTGAAGGCGGTCACGGCGGCCCGGTCGGGCAGCGGGAAGACGTAGGTCGCCTCCAGCGCCACGTCGTGCGGGTTGCGGAAGCCCTGGACCACCTCCACCCCGGCGATCAGGCCGGACACGGCGGCGGTGACGTCCACACTCTCCAGCGGCAGGTTGCCGCGCTCGGTGACGAGCGTTCCGAGCCCGGCGTCCGGGACCGGCTCGCACTCCTCCGGCGGCAGCGTCGCGATCGAGGTAATCATGGCAGCTTCTTCCCTTCGGGAGGGGCGAGGTCGTGTTCACGCAGGATCGAGAGGAGCGCCTCGGATGCGGCGCCGATCTCGGCGAGGTCGTCGGGTGAGGGGGCGCGGCCGCCGCCGTCGAGCAGCAGCGTCACTCCGGCCGCCAGCCGTACGCCGTGGACGATCGCGGCGGTCGGAGCGGCCGGGGTGAGCGGGGCGACGGTCGGGGCGGACGGGACGGACGCTGCGGGCGGCCGGGCGCCGGCGGCCGCCGCGCGGGCCGGAGGCGCGGCCGGTCGAGGGGGTGGCGAGGACGGGGCCGCCGGGACCGCCGGGGGTGGCGCGGCCGCGGCGGCCGGGGGTGGCGAGGACGGGGCCGGTGGCTCGGCCCAGAAGCGCGGCCGAGCGGTCCTGGGGACGGCCGGCTCGGCCGGGGGCTCGGGGAGGCGGGCGATCGACTCCAGGACCTGGTCGGTGGCCCCGGTGAGCTCGGCCTGGATCTCGGCGATGGTCCGGCCCTCGGCCTGGCGCCGCTTGACGGCGATGAGCTGGAGCAGGTGGCGCCGGCCGTACACGGCGACGCGGCCGCGGCGGGCCGACGGCGGGTCGAGCAGGCCGATCGTGGAATACCACCGGATGAGGCGCTCGTTGGGCACGTCTCTGACCCGCCCGTTGAGCTGGGCGGTGGGGGTCAGCGCCGCGGAGGCCCGCTCAGCCAGTTCACCGATGGTCCATTCCATGTCTCGATAGTGACACTGTCACTGTGACAGTGTCAACATAAGGGGCGCGGGGTGGGGTAGGGACGTTTCGTACCAAAAGGGAAACTGATATCGAAACAGGGGGAGGACATCCCATGTCCGCGATCACCAGCCCGCTCAATCCCGATGACAAGAAGGTCGTCGCCGCCGCGCTCCAGGGCGCGCTCGTCGACCTGCTCGACCTGTCGCTCCTGACCAAGCAGGCTCACTGGAACGTGATCGGCCACAACTTCCGCTCGCTGCACCTGCAGCTCGACGAGATCGTCGCGGCGGCCAGGGAGCACGCGGACACCGTCGCCGAGCGCGCGGTGGCCCTCGGATGCAACCCTGACGGCCGCTCCTCCACACTCGCCAACACGACCGAGGTGCAGCAGCTGGAGCCGGGCTACATCAACGACGGCAAGGTCGTCGCCGCGATGACGGACATCCTCGGATCCATCGTCCGCCGGATGCGCGAGCGCGTCGAGGCCACCGACGAGCCCGACCCGGTGACCCAGGACATCCTCATCGAGATCACCCAGGACCTGGAGAAGCACCACTGGATGATCGAGGCCCAGCGCTAGCCGGCCCGTCACGCCGGTGACCGGTCCCGGCGGGGGCCGGTCGCCCGGCGGCGACGCCCGGCCGGCGTCCCGCTGGCCGGTGTGATCACAAGTGGGCTACATTGCGGCATGCTCGGAAACCCCCCGGAATGGCCGCTGGACTCGCCGATGACACGGCCGCCGGAACAGCCGGGCCTGCCGTCGCTCACCCGGGCGCTGATCGGTCCCCCCGGCCGCCTGCTGCTACCCGCCACCGCGCTCGCCGGCTCCCTCCTGATGTACGGGGTGAGCGTCCCGGGGGACTACTTCCTGACGGTGATGCTCGCCGGCTTCCTGTGCCTGGTCCTCGCGATCGTCTGGATCCCCCGTTTCGTCGTGGCGCTGCTGCGCGCCGACGGCCGCCCCGGCCTGCGCCGGCACTGGCTGCGCTGGGCGGCGGCGCCGGTGATGGGGGCGGCCGTGACCGGGCTGCTGTACTTCGACGTCCCCGCCACCGCCCGCTTCGCGCTCTCCGAGGCGAGCCTGGAGCGCTTCGCGCGGGCCGTGGCGGCCGGGGAGGAACTGGAGGTCGGCGGCCGCTGGGTGGGGCTGTACACCCTGGACTCGGCCGAACGGACCGACGGCGTCGTCCGCTTCCTGGTGGCGGGCACCGGTTTCATCGACCGTTACGGCTTCGCCTGGAGTCCCGGCGGGGAGCCCCCGGACGACTACGGCGGCGCCTACCACCACCTGCGCGGACCCTGGTACGAGTGGAGGGAGGACTTTTGAGAGTCCCGGGCGTTCCCGTCATGTGGATCATCTTCGCCACAGGTTCGTTCTTCGCGCCGCTGTTCCTGCCGCGCGTCGGCTGGCTGCTGTTCCTGCTCGCCGCGCCGGTCAGCATGTTCGCCGCCGTGATCACGGCCTACCAGGAGGCCGCCCGGTTCCGGGCCGCCGCCCCGCCGCCGGCGGGTGAGGGGCCGGAGGTCTGAGGCCGCTCCCTCAGAGGAGGTGGCGGGCCAGGTCGGCGATGGAGTGGGGGCAGGAGAGCAGGCCGCGCAGGGTGTCCAGATGGGTGGGGCCCGGGGCGTCCGGGCCGGTCAGCCCCGCCTCGCGGACGGCCCGCTCCCAGCTCCGGTCGTCGTCCGCGGCGCGTTCGAGCCGCCGCAGCACGCTCACCCCGTCGATCTCCCGCACCAGCGGTGACAGCAGGTGCGGCCAGTGGATGGTCAGCGCCGCGAGCTTGGCCACCTCACCGTCGGAGGCGGGCGCCGCGCCGGCCAGCGTGCGCCGGTAGACGAGGAAGGAGTAGAAGCGGAAGACGTTCACATAGCGCTTGATCTCGCGCGGGTTGAAGAACGTCACGACCGGCAGCACGGACTCGATCGCCCGGTAGGCGTTCTCGTCGCTGTAGAGGTCGTCGAAGACCCGGTCGGCCGCCTCGCGCGTCGCCGAGGCCAGCCCGCCGATGGCGTCCAGTGCCTCCACGCCCAGGATCTCCTGCGCCCGCCGCGCCGCCTCGTCCAGATCCGCGGCCGTCGGCCGTAGCCCCCAGATCGCATCCTCCAGCCGGCTCACCAGCGCCGGGTCCGCCGGCTCCACCGGACGTGTCCTGGGCAGGGCGAGCGGCAGGTCGAGCGGCTTGCGCGACTCCGGCACCCTCCCCCGGAGCCCCGCCTCGGGCGCGGCCCCGGGCACCTGTTCCTCCGGCGCCTCGCCGTGAGCGTCCGTGCCGCGGCCTGTCCCGCCGGGACCGCCGCGAGCGTCCGTCCCGGGGCCCCCGCCGGTGCCGGAGATCTCGGGCATGCCCAGCAGCGCCCGCACGAAGCCGGGCAGCCGGTCGGCGTCGTCCAGCAGCGGCACGCTCAGCGGCAGCTGCACGATCTTCTCCAGGAACCGCCAGCCCAGCCCGGAGCGCCCGTCGTCCGGCATCGTCTCCACCAGCTCCGGATAGGCGGCCTCCACGTGCGCGGCCACCACCTCCGGCTCCATGGCCAGCACGAACACGCAGTTCGGGAACTCGCCGGCGAGGAACAGGTTGATCGCCTCGATGACCTGCGCCACCGTCCCCGGCGAGCACCGGTCCAGGTCGTCGACGAACACCACCAGCGGCCGCTCCTCGGTGGCGATCAGATCGAGCACCTGCCGCATGTCGGTCTGGACCAGGTGGAGGAAGCCCGTCCTGGAGCGGTAGCCGGGGTTGATCACGGCCTCGGCGACGGCTCCCTCCGCCGTGCCGGGGGAGAGCAGGTCGGGCTGGCGGACCAGCCCCTGGAAGGCGGTGTCGGCCGACTCCCGCAGGAACCTCGCCAGCCGTACGGCGCCGGCCCCCACCACGGCCAGCGGGCCGGCCGTGCCGACGGCGGCGGCGGCGTCCCGCAGCAGGGTGGCGGAGGCGGGCAGCAGGGCGGCGCCCGCCAGGAAGGCGCCGGTGAGGACCAGGGTGGCGGCCAGGGCGAGGGCCGGCAGGATCAGCCGGGTCGCCGCCAGGTGGTAGGCGCGCCGGCGGACCGCCTCCCGGTCGATCCTGGCCAGGTTGAGCTCCAGCCAGAACCGCTCCCGCTCCGCGCGCGGCAGCCGCCGGGTGACCTGGCTGATGATCTCGTGGGCGAGCCCGGCCCATACCTGCTCGCCGTTCTGGTACATCCACGGGTTGAACCAGACCGTCGGCCGCCAGTCCGCCTGACGCACCGGCAGGGTGCCCGGCTCGGCCAGCCCGGCGCTCTCCCCGGGCCGCCGCCGGGCCCGGGCCAGCACCTCGGAGTTGGTCAGGGCCCGCTCCCCGCGGGAGCCGGGCAGGTGGATCTCGGCGGGGCGGTCTCCGGCGGCCCCGGGGTCCAGCAGGTCCTGGATCATCCGCATCAGGGAGGTCTTCCCGGTGCCCCACGGCCCCTTGACGCCGATCGTGAGCGGGGGCCGCGTCTCGGGGTGGCGGACGAACGCGGCGATGGCCTCGGCGTAGACCCGGTGCCCGAGCTGGTCCTGGGTGGTCCACCGGTCGGCGGTGAGCCTGGCCCGCGGCTGCACGGGGCGCCGCCCGGCCCGCAGCCGGCGCAGCACCGCGCAGGTCCGGGCGCGCTCGGCCGCCGACAGCCGCGAGTAGGCGAAGTCCCGCACGGCCGGATGGACGAACATGGTCGTCTCGCCGAGCAGCCCCCAGTTCCTGAGCTCGGTGGCGTCGCCGAGGAGATCGTCGATCGACTCGCCCTCCTCCAGCAGGGAGGCCTTGCGCAGCAGCTCCCTGGCCGGCTCGCTCAACTGGAGCTCGTAGACCCGCCGGACGATCTCGGCGCCCGAGGCCGGGGGCGAGGGGTCGCCGAGCCGGGCCAGCACGCGCGCGAAGGCGGCGGGCGGGCGGGCGGACAGGTCCCGGGCCTGGGTCACCGCGACGTCCGTGACGTCGCCGTAGGCGATCAGGATGGGGGTGCGGGCGGCGGAGACGCTCTCGTAGCGGCGCAGCGCGTAGGCGTGCAGGTCACCGATGGTGATCATCCCGTCGCCGTCCAGGTCGGCGGCCCGGGTGGTCAGGCCGTCGGCGAGGACGCCGGTCAGGCTCTGCGCGGGCCCGTGGACCCTCTCGTCGAGCCTCAGGGTCAGGGTGAGCGCCGCCGCGGCCACCCGGGGCTCGCCCGCCACGGCGAGCTGCCGGACCGGTGCGGCGGAGCCCTCCAGGGCGCTCCAGCCGAAGTCCACGATCAGCAGTACGGCGGCCGCCGACGACTCGCCGACCTGCCGGCCGAACGCGCCGATCATCGACCCGAGCTGCCCGGAGGTCCAGCCGTTGTCGCCGGGGAGGCGGACGACCAGCAGGTCGCGCTCCTGCGCCGAGCGCAGGAACTCCCACACCCGCTCGCCGTCGGCGTGCGCCCCCCGGCCGCGCTCGGAGTCGACGGCGAAGCCCTCGGCGCGCAGCGCGCCGGCCAGGCGCACGTCCGGCGGGGCGGTGCGGGCCGGGCCGGGCGGGGAGCCGGGCGGGGCGTCCGGAGAGGGGTCGAGGAAGACCAGGGCCCTGCGGGCACCCACCCGGGGCGCGGTCTCGAAGGTCGGATGCGCGGAGGCCAGTCCCTCGCTCAACGGTGCTCCCGTCCTGACGGCGATGTGTGCCCCACTCTGGACGGCCGGGCGCCGCCGCATGCGGATCTTGGCGATAGGGCGACCGGTTTTGGGGAACGCTTGCCCCCGGGTTTCCGGAAAGTTTGGGCCGGGGCGGTCACCCCGTTCATGTGAATTCGATCGACTGGGCGCGTACCGTGAGGCAACGAGGAGGCGCCATGCTCCGCCGTACGCTGGTCCGCGCCGGAGGTCTGGCCGCCGGGTCGGCCCTGGCCGGATCGCTCTGGCAGGGGGCCGCGCGCGCCACCCCGGTGCGCTCCCGCGGCCCCTACGGCCCGCCCGGCCCGCCCGACGCCAACGGGGTCGCGCTGCCGGCCGGGTTCACCAGCAGGGTCGTGGCCCGCACCGGCCACCGGGTCGGCGGGGTGCTCTGGCATCCGGCGCCCGACGGCGGCGCGTGCTTCCCCGACGACGACGGCTGGATCTACGTGTCCAACTCCGAGATCCCGCTGCTCGGCGGCGCCACGGCGATCAGGTTCGGGCCCGGCGGGGCCGTCCGCGGCGCCTACCGGATCCTGTCGGGCACCGACCTCAACTGCGCCGGCGGCCGCACCCCGTGGAACACCTGGCTGTCGTGCGAGGAGGTCCCGCGGGGGCGGGTCTTCGAGTGCGACCCGTACGGCTCGCGCGCCGCGATGCCGCGCCTGGCCATGGGCAGGTTCAAGCACGAGGCGACCGCCTGCGACCCGGACCGGCGGGTCGTCTACCTGACCGAGGACGAGCCGGACGGCTGCTTCTACCGGTTCCGGCCGGCCCACTGGGGCGACCTGACGTCGGGCCTGCTGGAGGTGCTGTGCGCCCCCTCCGGCACCGGGCCGGTGACCTGGCGGCGGGTGCCCAACCCGGCCGCGTTGCTGGAGGCGACCCGCCACCAGGTCGACGCGGCCAGGCACTTCGCCGGGGGAGAGGGCTGCCATTACGCCGACGGCGTCTGCTTCTTCACCACCAAGGGCGACAACCGGGTGTGGGGCTACGACGCGGAGAACGAGCGCCTGGAGATCGTCTACGACGCCGACACCCCGCTGAACGGCGTGGACAACATCACCGGCACTCCCGGCGGTGACCTCTACGTCGCCGAAGACGGCGGCGACATGGAGATCAACCTGATCACCCCCGGCCGGGTGGTCGCCCCGTTCCTCCGGGTCGACGGCCACCCCAGGTCGGAGATCACCGGCCCCGCCTTCTCCCCGGACGGCAGCCGCCTCTACTTCTCCTCCCAGCGCGGGGCCCGCGGTGACGCCGCCGGGACCGGCGGCGTCACCTACGAGGTCAGCGGTCCGTTCCGCCGTCGGACGAGCGACTCCTGACGATCACGATGTGGTGGCTCCGCGGCGGCGCTCCGGAGCCCTCCGGCCGACCCGTCCGGACCTGACATCGGAAACGCCCGTCGGCCGGGCGCGACTCTCCGCCCAGGTCACGGGCGTGAATCCACGGGGCGGCTCGCGAGGTCCCGCTTCGCGGCCATGACCCGGCTCGCACCGATCATGCGGACACTCGGTCCCGCACCCGACCGGGCCGGGGTGTCGGAGTCGTGGCTGGTCTGGCCGATCGGCGCGCTCAAGGCCCTGGGCGCGCTCGGGCTGGACCCGACGCGCTGATCGTCATCCGCCCTGCGATCTCCTCCGGCGCGTCACACTCGTGCGGTCGAACGGGCTCTTGAGGGGTGTCCGTCCGGAACAGGGAGCCCATGATGCGTGAAGACCCCACGGCCGACGCCTCCGGGGTGTTCGCCGACCACCGCGAGTCGTTGTTCTCGATCGTCTACGACATGCTCGGCACCGTCGGCGACACCGAGGACGTACTGCAGGAGACCTGGCTGGCGTGGTCGGTCCGGGATCCGGGCGGCATCGACGATCACCGCGCCTACCTGGTGCGCATCGCGGTCAACCAGGCCCTCGCCCACCAGGGCACGTTGCGCCGGCGCAAGGAGACCTCTCCGGGTCCGTGGCTGCCCGAACCGCTGATCACCGGCCCCGACGCCGCCGAGCCCGCCGTACGCGCCGAGTCGGTGTCGATCGCGCTGCTGGTCGTACTGGAGACGCTCACCCCGCTGGAACGGGCGGTGTTCGTGCTGCACGAGGTGTTCGCCTACCAGCACACCGAGATCGCCGTCATGCTCGACCGCGGTCCGGCCGCGGTCCGGCAGCTCGCGCACCGGGCGCGCGAGCACGTCCGGGCCCGGCGGCCGCGTGCCCGGGTCGACCGGCGCACCCACCAGGAGGTGACCGAGCGCTTCGTCGGCGCGCAATGAGGTCACATTCCGCCTTCTCCGGCGACATGGCGAGGCCCGGCCCGGTGACGGACCACATCGGCCGGTCCGCCTGCTGACCGCCGCGGGCGGGGTCCCCGCGGTCTTCCGCGCCGGTGGTCGGGAGGGACCAGCGCGAGCGCGTCTTCGCCTCATGCGGGAGGGGGTGGCGCCTCCGACACTAACCCTATATTGCCTACCTATGAAGAAGGAATTAGTGCGGGCGTCAGATAGGCCAGGAGCATCGCCTTGAGTTCGGCGACCAGTTCCTGCGATCTCGCCGGCGGGGCGGCGGCGATCAGCGGCATCGCGGCCTTGACCGCCGCCAGCGCCATCATGGCCAGCACGAGGCGGCGCTCGCCGTCCAGGTGGGGGGCGCGCAGCCCGAAGAGGTCGGCCAGCCGCCCGGCGATCCCCAGGTGGAGCCGCTCGGAGGCGGCCGCCAGGCGGTCGCCGGTGGCCGAGCCGTGCAGCAGCGCCCAGTAGGCGGGGCGGTCGGCCTTGTAGGCGACGATCTCGTCGACCAGCCGGTCGATCAGCTCCGCCAGGGGCATCCGCACGACGTCGCCGGTGAGCCGGGTCTCCCAGTGCTCGCGCCGCCCGTCGGTGAACCGGCTCAGCAGCCCCTGCAGGATCTCGTCCTTGTTGCGGAAGAACTGGTACAGCGAGCCGGGTGACATCCCCGCCCGCGCGGCGACCGCGTTGGTGGTCATCTCCGCGTATCCCACCTCGGCGATCACCTGTTCGGCCGCGTCGAGGATCTCCTCCATGCGTCTGAGGCCGCGCGCCTGCCGCCTCACCGTGCGCTGCTCTTCAGGCATGCGCCACCCCGTTCCCCGGACGTGCCCCGCCGTCGTGGCAGGGCTCCGCCCCGTTGACAAATGCGAGCATTCACTTGTATTTCTGTCTCGGACCGCAAATGCGAGCAGTTTACCGAGTTTCGGGGATGATCATGAGAACTGACGTGCGCGCCGTCGCGGCGCCACCGGGCCCTCCGCCCCTGCGCCGCCTGGGTTACCTGCTGGTCCGCCGGCGGCGGCTGGTGATGGCCGTGTCCCTGCTGGCGGCGCTCGCCATGGCCGCGCTGGCGGCCGGGACGGTGGGCGGGCTGTCGCTGGCCCGCTTCGAGGCGCCGGGGTCGGAGTCCGACCGGGCCGGGGCCGAGCTCGCCGAGCGGTTCGGCGCCGGCAGCGTGGACCTGATCCTCCTGGTCACCGCCAGGAGCGGCGACGTCGACACCCCCGCGGTCGCCGCCGCCGGGCAGGCCCTGACGCGGGAGCTGGCCGCCTCCGGCGGGGTGGCCGAGGCGGCCTCCTACTGGACGCGGGGCCGGCCGGCGACCCTGCGCAGCGAGGACGGCCGCCACGCGCTGGTCACGGCCCGCATCCCCGGTGACGCCGACACCGTCCGCGCGCGGATCCTGCCGGAGCTGGTGCCCCGGCTCACCCGGGGCAACGAGGCGATCTCGGTCAGGTCCGGCGGCGGCGAGGAGGTGTTCCGGCAGGCCGTCCCGCAGGCCAGGCAGGACTTCGTCCGGGCCGAGACGGTGATCTTCCCGCTCGTCTTCGCGCTGCTCTGGCTGTTCCTGCGCCGTGCGGTCGCCGCCCTGCTGCCGATCCTGGTGGGCGTGTTCGCCATGGTGACCACGCTCGCCCTGCTGCGCGGGGTGCTGCTGTTCGCCGACATCTCCACCTTCGCGCTGAACCTCACCCTCGCCATGGGGCTCGGTCTCGGCATCGACTACTCGCTGTTCGTGATCTCCCGGTTCCGGGAGGAGGCCGGACAGGGCCACGATCTCCACGAGGCCGTCGCGCGCAGCGTGGAGCGGGCCGGCCGTACGGTGATCTTCAGCGGCGTGACCGTCGCCGCCTCCGTCGCGGTGCTGCTGGCGCTGCCGTTCGACTTCCTGCGCTCCTTCGCCTACGCAGGGATCGCCGTCGTCGCCGGCGGGGTGGTCGGCGCGGTGGTCGTCCTGCCCGCGGTCCTCGCCGCGGTGGGCCACCGGGTGCTGCCCGGGCGCGAGCGGGGTGGGCGGGCCGGGGGACTCTGGCACGCGCTGGCCACCCGGGTCATGCGCAGACCCGTCGTCTACGGCGGCGTGGCGACGCTGGCGCTGCTCGTGCTCGGCTCGCCCTTCCTGGGGCTGCGCTTCGGCGTGGCCGACGACCGGGTCCTGCCCGCCTCCGCCCCGGCCCGGCAGACCCAGGAAGTGATCCGCGCCGGATTCCCCGCCGAGGAGACCGACGCGCTGCAGATCGTCTCCACCGGCCCGGCGGCGGACGTGGCGGGCTACGCCACGACGCTGTCCCGGCTGCCCGGCGTGGCGCAGGTCGACTCCGCGGCCGGCTCGTTCGCGGCGGGCCGGCGGATCGGGGACGGCGACCCGGCGCGCTTCGCCGGACCGGAGGGGACCTGGCTGTCGGTGGTGCCCTCGGCCGAGCTGATGGAGGACGATCCGGTCCGCCTCGTCGAGCGGGTCAGGGCGGTGCGGGCGCCGTTCGGGGTGCTGGTCGGCGGCTACCCGGCCGAGCTCGCCGACTACCGCTCCTCGGTGGTCGACCGGCTGCCGCTGCTGGTCGCCGTCATGTTCGCGGTGACCTTCGTCATCCTGTTCCTGATGACCGGCAGCGTGCTGATCCCGCTGAAGGCGACCGTGCTGAACCTGCTGAGCCTGTCGGTGATGTTCGGCGCGCTCGTCTGGATCTACCAGGACGGCAACCTGTCCGGGCTGCTCGGCTTCACCCCGACCGGCACCCTCGACCCGAGCATCCCGATCCTGATGTTCTGCATCGCCTACGGCCTGTCGATGGACTACGAGGTGTTCGTGCTGTCGCGGATCAGGGAGGAGTACGCCCGCACGGGCGACACCCCGGCGGCGGTCGCGGCGGGTCTGCAGCGCAGCGCCCCCCTCATCACGGCGGCGGGCGCGATCCTGGCGCTCTCCTTCGCCGTCTACGCCGGGGCGGGAGTGGTGTTCGTGCAGATGCTCGGCGTGGGCATGGCCGTGGCCATCCTCGTGGACGCCACGGTCATCCGGGCGATCCTCGTGCCGGCGTTCATGAGGCTGGCCGGCCCCGCCAACTGGTGGGCGCCGGCCCCGCTGCGCCGCCTCCACGCCCGCCTGGGCCTGTCCGACTGATCCGGGACGCCGGGACGCCGGGACGGCGGGCTCCTGTGGTGCGGCGGGTCAGAGGTCTCTGGCCCAGATCTCCTCGACGAACCCGTCGCCCGCCTCCTCGCCGACCGGCTCGAAGCCCGCCGCCCGGTAGATCCGGCGGGCGCCGGTCAGCACGTCCCTGGTCCACAGCGTGATCCGCCGGTAGCCCGCCGCCCTGGCGAAGCGCAGGCACTCCTCGACGAGCCGCCCGCCGATCCCCATCCCCCTGGCGGACGGCTCGACCAGGAGCATCCGGAGCTGGGCCGTCTCGTCGTCCTTGTGCACGCAGAAGACGCATCCGGCCCGCTCGCCGTCCACCTCGGCGATCCACCCCGCGTCGCGCCCGGGGTCGTGGGCGTCGACGTAGTCGGCCACGATCCTGGCCACCAGCGCCTCGAAGTCCTCGCCCCAGCCGTACTCCTGGCTGTAGAGCACGCCGTGGCGGTGCACCACCCAGCCGAGGTCTCCCGGGCGCGGCGGGCGGATGACGTAGGGGCGGGCCTTCGGGGCCCGGGTGAGGATCTCCTGGATCGCCGCCATGCTCGCCACCAGCCGCTGCCGGTCCTCCTCTCCCACCTCCTCCAGCAGGCCGCGCACCTGCGTCGCCGAGCGCTCGTCGAGGGTGGCGAAGGTGGCCCTGCCCGCCTCGGTCAGCCCGGCGACCTGCCGCCGGCCGTCGGCGGCCGACCGCTCGCGCACGATCAGCCCGTCGGTCTCGAAGCGGCCGAGCATCCTGCTGAGGTATCCGGCGTCGAGCCCGAGCAGCCGCCGCAGCTCGCCGGTCTCCATGTGGTCGCGCTGGGCGAGCTCGAACAGCACCCTCACCTCGGTGAGGGAGTAGGGAGTGTCCAGGACGCCCTGGTGGAGCACGCCGATGACCCCGGTGTAGAAGCGGTTGAAGGCGCGGACCTCCGCGACATGGTTCTGCATGTCTGACAGAATCAACCATTTCATTGACTCAGTCAATGGAATATCGTTCCGGGTCTGCCCCGGCGGCCTGCGGCCGGCCTCAGGCGGAGCGATCTTCAGCAGAAAACCGCTGACCCCGGCGCGCAGGGCGGCGGCGACGTGCTCGTCCTCGTCGAACGTGGTCAGCACGATGA
>NZ_JBSFPS010000235.1:0-15960 GCF_053588315.1 Streptosporangium sp. NPDC003464
TGCCGTCGCCGATGTAGACGCAGGCCAGCGCGCCGGGCTCGGACCGCTTGAGGTGGAGGGCGACCCCGGCGGCCACGGGCAGGCTCTCCCCCTGCACACCGGTGGACAGGTAGCGGTCGCGGTGGATGTGCTGGCTGCCGCCGACGCCCCCGCAGACCGCGCCCTCCCTGCCCATGATCTCGGCGAGCAGGCCGTGCGGGTCGCGGAAGGCGGACAGGTAGTGGCCGTGGCCCCGGTGGTTGCTGAAGACGTGGTCGTCCGGGCCGAGCAGCGGGCGCAGCGCCACCGGGACGTACTCCTGGCCGAGACAGGTGTGCGTGGTGCCGTTGAGCTCGCCCCTGCCGTACAGCTCCAGGAGTTTCAGCTCGAAGTGCCGGACCAGCAGCAGCAGTTCCAGGTCGTCGTCGTCCAGACGGGACAGGCGGAGCCGGTCGAGGGTCTCAGTCATCGCCGAGTGACTCCACGATCCCGGCGATGGTGGGGTTGTCGAAGAAGGCGTCCAGGGAGACCTCGATGTCCAGGCGCTTGCGCATCCGGGCGATGATCTGCGTGATGGTCAGGGAGTGGCCGCCCAGGTCGAAGATGTCGTCGTGGTCGTCGATCGGCGAGATGCCCAGGACTTCCTCCCAGATCTCGCGTACCTGGTCGGTGAGGGTGGTGACGGAACCCATCTCTTACTCCAGAATTTCGTTCAGTATTTCGTTCAGCGTCAGGTCGGGGTCGTGTGTGGCGCGTTCCAGCAGGAGGCGCAGGTCGGTGGCCGCCTTCGCGGCGTCCGGGACCGCCTCGGGGTCGTGACGCAGGCTGATCGTGAGGCCGCCGGGACCGTCCACGCACTGCAGGTGCAGCGCGCCGCGGACCGCGTGGTTGAAGACCGTCCACTCCACCGAGGTGTCGAGGCCGGCGAACACCGGGTCGGCGCCGTGCCGGGTGCGGTAGCTGACCGAGACGGGGACCAGCGCGGCGTGCGGCCGGATGCGGGGCATCGCGCGGGTCAGCGGCACCTGCCGGAACCGGTAGACCTCCCGCAGCTCGGCGCGGAGCGCGGTGGCGAACGCCCGGAAGGTCGTCTCCGGTGAGGGGGTGGAGGTGACCGGGAGCTCGTTGACGAACAGGCCGATGTGGCCGGCCGCCTCGGCGGGCCGGGTGGACAGGTCGACGGCGGTGGTCACCTCGGCGTTGCCGTACCCGGAGAGCAGGACGTGCAGGGCGGCCAGCAGCACCTCGAACCGGGTGAGCCCGGGGACCGACGGGTCGGCGGTGATCCGTAGCACCCGCCCCTCCCCCGCCCGCCGGGACCGCAGCGCCCGGCCGAGCAGCACGGTCTCGCCCGGATCGCGCCACCGGGGCTTCCAGAACTCCTTCGCGGCCGGGAGCAGGGCCGCCACCCGGTCGCGCTCGGCGCGGCCGTGGTCGATCGCGGGCAGCGGGGGCGGCCGCTCGCCGTTGTAGAAGGCGGCCAGGTCGCGGACCAGGATGTCCTTGGACTGGCCGTCGAAGACCAGGTGGTGGGCGACGAAGACGAGCAGGTGCCGCCCGGGTCCGGTCTCGAACAGGGTGAACCTGGCCAGGGGGCCGCGCTCCAGGTCGAAGGGGCGCAGGATCTCCTCCCGTACCGCCGCGTCCACGCCCGTCCCGCCCGCCGGGCCGGTGAACAACCCGTCCGGGAGACCGTCCACCGGACCTCCCGGACCGGTGAGCGGACCGTCCGGCAGACCGCCCGCCGGACCTCCCGGGGGGCCGGCCGCCCGCCGTACGGGGACCTCGGCGCCGGGCACGAGCCGCAGCTCGTCGCCCACCTCCGCCACCAGGCCACGCAGCACCGGATGCCGCTCCACGACGGCCGCGCAGGCGGCCAGCAGCGCCGCGGTGTCGGGCTCGCCGCGTAGCTGGACCAGCAGCGGCATGTGGTAGGCGGTGCCCACCTTCACGGTCTGCTCGGTGACCCACATCCCCTGCTGGGTGAAGGTGACCTCGGCCGTCTCCTGCCCGGCGGAGGCCGCGCCGCCGGTCATCGGGCGTCCTCCAGGGCCCGGCGCAGGGCCCGCTTGTCGACCTTGCCGCCGTTGTTGCGGGGCAGCGCGCCGGCGGTGGTCACGTGGGCGGGCAGCTCGTGCGGGGCGAGCCGGCCCTTGAGGAAGATCCGCAGCTCCTCGGGCGTGAGGGGGACGCGGGTCACCATGGTGACGGCGACGACGGTGCCGAGCACGGGGTGCGGGACCCCGAAGGCGGCCGCCTCGACCACGGCCGGGTGCTGGTAGACGGCCTCCTCGACGTGGATCGTGGAGACCTTGTAGGCGCCGGACTTCACCACGTCGCCCTCCCGGTCGACGAGGTAGAGGTAGCCGTCGGCGTCGATGCGGCCGAGGTCGCCCATCCGCACCCATCCGTCGCGGAAGGTCCCGCTCTCGGGGTCGCCGTAGTAGGCGCGCGGCGCCGCCGGGGACCGCATCCAGACCTCGCCGGTCTCCCCCTGCGGGAGCGGCGCGCCTTCGGCGGTGGCGATCCTGACCTGTCCCCCGGCCACCGCGCGGCCGACGCTCCCCGGCCGGTCCGGGTCGAACATCATGATCGTCTGAGCGGGGGCGGCCTCGGTCGAGGTGTAGTAGTTGGTGATCGTCGCCTTGGGGAAGGCCGTGGTGAGCGCCTGGGCGACGGCCGAGGGCAGCGGCGCGGCGGCCGAGCCGAGCAGCAGCACGCTGGACAGGTCGTAGCGTTCGCCGACCCCGGCGTTGATCAGCTCGATGGCCATCGCGGGGACGAGGAAGACCGTCCCGGCCCGGTAGGACTCGACCAGCGCGGCGAAGCGGCCCGGGGTGAAGCGCGGCAGCGTCACCACGGCCGGGTGGGCGTCGAGCGCGTTGATCAGCATGGCCTGACCGGCGTTCGTGCCGATCGGGAAGGCGTGGAGCAGGTGCCTGGAGTGCGCGAACGGGCGCCGCTTGGCGCCGCAGCCGTAGGCCAGGTTGGCGTGGGTGGCCGACACGCCCTTGGGGCGACCCGTGGTCCCGGAGGTGTAGAGGATCTGGGCGAGGTCTCCGGGGGCGGGACAGGTCAGCTCGCGGGCCGCCCCGCTCCGCTCGTAGGACGTTTCGCCCCGCAGTTCGGCGACCGTGGCGCTCCAGCCGACCTCGGGCACGGTGAGCCCGCCGGCGTGGACGGTTCCGCTCGCACGGCAGTGCTCCAGCATGAAGCGCAGATCAGCGGGGGCGAGGCGGTCCGACAGCGGCACGGCGGCCGCCCCGGCCGCCAGCACCCCGCAGAACGCCACGGCGTAGTCCGCCCAGTCTGCGCTCCCGAAGACCAGGCCCACCCGATCGCCCCTGGTGACACCCCGCGCCATCAGGCTGTTCGCGATCACGGCGGACCGCTCGTGCCACTGGCGATAGGTGAGCGGATCCGAGCCGTGCACGATCAGCGCGACCCCGTCGGGGTCGGTGGAGGCTCGGTCTCTGAGCAATTGGGGGACGGTCAGGTTCACCATGTGAACCTCCCAATAAAGATCGGATGTATATGAGCTCAGCGCATGCGGGCGCCTGAGTCACAACAGGAAAGAATCTTTACTATTCTAAAACGAGCGTCAGTCTTACATGATCGCCACAGCAGCGCAAGCCCTTTGCCGAGGTTCGCGAGAGCACCGGAAACCCCTGCCACACAGGGCCTTGCGCACCCCGGGCGGAGGTGTAACACTAACCACCCAGAACTAACTGAAAGGTTTCTTTCCAGAAAGAAGCTTTTCCCATTACGTGCTCAACTCGGTAAATATGCGCGGAGCGGGCTTCCGCATTCCCATTTTCAGGCGCCATCGCGCGAATGCGGGCCCGCGGCCGACGAAGGAGCTCTGCGTGCCCCAGCCAGAGACCGTTTCCCCCGGCCGACCTGCGACGGAATACCCGCTGTCGTACGGACAGCAGCGGCTGTGGTTTCTCCACCGGCTCGATCCAAGCGACTCGGCCTACAACACATCCTATGTTTACAGGTTGAAAGGCCGCCTTGACACGGTCGCGCTGGAGGCCGCCTTCACCGCCGTGGCGGCCCGGCACGAGAGCCTGCGGACCCGGTTCCGGGAGGTGGCCGGAGAGCCGCTGGCGATCGTCGACCCGCCCGCGCCCGTGACGCTGGAGCGGTTGACGGCCGGGGACGAGCAGGAGGCGCGGGGCCTGGTCTCCATGCTCACCAACACGGCCTTCGACCTGTCCGCCGCGCCCCCGTTCCGGGTCGCGCTGATCGGTCTCGGACCCGACGAGCACGTGCTCTGCGTCGTCCTGCACCACATCAACGGCGACGGCTGGTCACTGAACGTGCTCCGCTCCGAGGTGGCCGTCCACTACGGCAGCGGCGGCACCGCCCCGCTGCCCGAGCTGCCTCTCCAGTACGGCGAGCACGCCCGCCGCCGGCACGCGGCGGACTCCGGCCTCCAGTGGTGGGTCGAGCGGCTGACCGGGGTGCCGCCCCTCGAACTGCCCACCGACCGGCCACGTCCCGTCCAGCGCAGCGGCGCCGGCGGCGAGGTGGACTTCCGGATCGACGCCGACGTGGCCGACGCCGTCCGGGACCTGGCCCGCCGCGCCCGCTGCACGCCGTACATGGTGCTGCTCGCCGCCTACCAGGTGCTGCTCGCCCGGCACACCGGCCAGAGCGACTTCTGCGTGGGCACCCCGTCGGCCGGCCGCGACAGCACCGAGCTGGAGACCATGATCGGTTTCCTGTCGACCACGCTGGCCCTCCGCTGCGACCTGTCCGGCGACCCCACCTTCGGCGAGCTGCTCAAGCGCACCAGGCGGGTCGTGCTGGACGCGCTCTCCCGGCAGGACGTCCCCTTCGAACGGCTCGTGGCGGAGCTGGACGTGGAGCGGGACCTCAGCCGCACCCCGCTGTTCGCGACCCTGTTCGCCTTCCACACCCACGGCGAGTGGGTCGACCCGCTGCCCGGCCTGACCGCCACGCCCTTCCCGCACGGCTGGTCCCGGGCCCGGCTCGACCTGTCGGTGGACATCTCCCCCGCCCACGACGGCCACCTGCTCGGCAGCGTGGTCTACAGCACCGACCTGTTCGACCGCGAGACCGTGGAGCGGATGGTCGCCCGCTTCCAGGAGCTGCTCGTGGCCGCCGTGGCCGACCCCGAGGTGCCGGTGGGCTCGCTGCGGATGCTGCCGGAGGCCGAGCTCGCGCTGCTGGAGAAGTGGAACGGGACCGGCGCCGAGCTGCCCGGCGTGACACTGGTCGACCTGGTGCTGGAGCAGGCCGCCGCGACCCCGGACGCCGTCGCGGTGCAGACCCTGACCCACCCCGGACAGCCGGCCCCGGACGCCACCGCGGAACCGGCCCCCGCCGGCCGGCCGGCCGCCGCCCCCGGCCGCGCCGTGGTGAACACCGTGACCTACGCGGAGCTGGTACGGCGGGCCGCGGAGCTGGCCGGCCGGCTGGGCGCCGCCGGCATCGGCCGCGGCTCGCTGGTCGCGGTCCGGATGGAGCGCGGCGCGGACATGGTCGTCGCGCTGCTGGGCGTGGCGATGAGCGGCGCCGCCTACCTGCCGGTCGACCCCGACTACCCCCAGGCCCGCGTCTCGTACGTGATCGAGGACTCCGCGGCCGCGCTGGTGCTGACCGGCCTCGACGACCTTCCCCCCGCGACCGCCGCGCTCTCGCGGCCCGGCCCCGGCGACACCGCCTACGTCCTGTACACCTCCGGGTCCACCGGGCGTCCGAAGGGCGTGGTGGTGCCGCACCGGGCGCTGACCAACTTCCTGCTGGCGATGCGGGGCCTGGTCGGGTCCTCGCCCCGGGACGCGTGGCTGGCGCTGACCTCGCTGTCGTTCGACATCTCCGCCCTGGAGCTGTACCTGCCGCTGGTGACCGGCGGCCGGGTGGTCGTCGCCGACGCCGAGACGGCCCGCGACGGCGCCCGGCTCGCCCGGCTCGTCCGGGACGCGGGCGTGACCCACGTCCAGGCGACGCCGTCGGGGTGGCGGGTCCTGCTCACCGGGGACCTGCCCCGGGTGACGGGCCTGACCGGCGGCGAGCCGCTGCCGGCGCGGCTCGCCCGCGAGCTGCGTCCCCGGGTGGACCGGCTCGTCAACGTCTACGGCCCGACCGAGACCACGATCTGGTCCACGGCCTGGGAGGTCCCCGAGGACCCCGGCGAGATCGTCATCGGCCGCCCGATCGCCAACACCACCGTCCACGTCCTGGACCCCACCGGCGCTCCCGCCCCGATCGGGGTCCCGGGCGAGCTGCTCATCGGCGGCGCGGGAGTCGCGACCGGCTATCTCGGCCGCCCCGCCCTGACCGCCGAGCGCTTCGTCCCCGGCCCCGGCGGCTCCCGCGTCTACCGCACGGGGGACCGCGCCCGGCTGCGGGGCGACGGCGCCCTGGAGTTCCTCGGCCGCACCGACAACCAGGTCAAGCTCCGGGGCCACCGCATCGAGCTCGGCGAGATCGAGGCCGTGCTCGACGCCCATCCCGCCGTACGGCAGGCGGTCGTCGCGGTGCGCGGGGACCGGCTGGTCGCCTACGCCGTACCGGCTCCGGACGCCCGCGGGCTCCTCGACGAGATCGGCGAGCACGCCAGGCGGGAGCTGCCGGGATACATGGCCGAGCTGGGCTCCGCCGTACGGGAGCTGGTGCCGGGCGGGACGGACGGCGCGATCGACGCCGCCTCGGTCGGCACGGCCGCGCTCACCGCGGTGCGCGGCGGCGGCTGCTACGTGGCCGTGCTCGGCGGCGCGCCCGTCGCGCTGCGCGGCACCCGGGTGGCCAACGTCTGGATCCGCGCCGACGGGGCCCGGCTGGCCGAGCTCGCCAGGCTCGCCGACGACGGCCGGCTGACCCTCAGGGTGGCCGGCACCTTCCCGCTCGACCAGGCCGCGGCCGCCCACGACCGCCTCGCCGCGGGCGGCCTCCGCGGCCGCCTGGTCCTGCTCCCCTGACATCCCTCCCACCGGTACGGCCGGCAGGGCGCGGGCCGTACCGCGAGCGCCGGGACGGAGCGGCGTGTGGCACCGTTGGGGCATGCTGACACTGGCGCACATAAGCGACATCCACATCGGCGGCTCCCCGGACAGCGTCGAGCGGACCCGGGCCGTCATGCGGCACCTGGAGGGCCTCCCCGGGCCGCTGGACGCCGTCATCGTGAGCGGGGACATCGCCGACCACGGCGCGGTCGAGGAGTATGAGATCGCGCGCGAGCTGCTCGCCTCGCGCTACCCGACGGTGGTGTGCCCGGGCAACCACGACGCCCGCGCGGCCTTCCGCAAGGTCCTGCTCGGCGAGGACGGCGACGGCGACGGCCCGGTCAACCAGGTCCTGCGGCTCGACGGCCTGACCGTGGCCCTGTGCGACTCCAGCATCCCCGGACGGCCGGAGGGCTTCCTGGAGGACGAGACGATCGCCTGGCTGGAGACCGTCCTCGCCGAGTCGCCCACGACCCCGGTCATCGTGGGGATGCACCACCCGGCGGTGGCGCTGGGCATCCCCTACGTCGACGGCATCGGACTGCGCGCCCCGGAGCGGCTGGAGCAGGTCCTGCGGCGGCATCCCCAGGTGGTGGCCGTGATCGCCGGTCACGCCCACACGGCGGCGAGCACGACCTTCGCCGGGCTGCCGCTGATCGTCGCCCCCGGAGTCATCTCCACCGCGCTGCTCCCCCAGGAGACCACCGCGCCGGTCCCCGTCGACTACGGCCTGCCGCCCCAGTTCGCCGTCCATCTCTTCGAGGGCGGCCGCCTCACCACCCACGTGCGCCCGGTCGTCTGAACCCGTACGGCACAGGCGCCCTCCCACCGGGCGGGAGGGCGCCCGGCCCGCCGCGCGGGCCGACGCCGCGGGACCCTCCGGCGCCCGCTCCGCCGCCACGCCTCCCGGCGGGAACGGGGTGCCCGCCAAGGGCGGCCCCGCGGACCTTCAGGCCACGGCCTCGTCATGGGCCTTCAGGCCGCGGTGCTCCTGCGGGCTGACGCCGAACACGCGCTTGAAGGCGGTGCTGAGCGCGAAGGAACTGCCGTAGCCGACCTGCCGGGCCACCGCGCCGATGGTCACGTCGCTCTCGCGCAGCAGGTCGGCGGCCATGGCCAGCCTCCAGCCGGTGAGGAAGGCCATGGGCGGCTCGCCGACCAGGTCGGTGAAGCGGCGCGCCAGCGAGGCGCGCGAGACGCCGGTCCCGGCGGCCAGCGCGGCCACGGTCCAGGGATGGGCCGGATTGTTGTGGAGCATCCGCAGGGCCCGTCCCACCACGGGGTCGCTGTGGGCCCGGTACCAGGCCGGTGCCTCCGCCTCCGGGCGGGCGAACCAGGCCCGCAGGACGGCGATGAGCAGCAGGTCGAGCAGCCGGTCGAGAACGGCCCCCTGGCCCGGGTCGTCCTTGACGATCTCGTCGCCGAGCAGCGGGATGAGCGGGCAGTCCCAGGCGTCGTCGGGCAGGACCAGCAGGGCGGGCAGCGCCGCGAGCAGCCGCCGGCTGACCTCCCCGTGCATCTGGTAGGTGCCGGTGAGCATCATCGTCGAGCCGTCCGGGCTGTTGCCCCAGGTCCGCACGCCCAGGTCCATCGCCTGCTCCAGGGGCTCGCCCCGCAGGGTCGTGCAGTGCTGCCCGGGATGGATCACCACCTGGGGCGGGGTCGCCGGGTCGTCGGCGACCGTGTAGGGATCCGGGCCGCGCATGATCGCGACATCCCCGGGGCCCAGCCGCACGGGCTCGCCGCTGTCGGGGACCACCCACGCCCGGCCCCGCATCATGGCCACCAGGGTGAGCGGCGCCCGGTCCTGGATCCGCATGGACCAGGGCGGGGACAGGATCGACCGCAGCAGGAACGCGCCCCGGGCTCTCGGCCCGTCCAGAAGACCCGCGAGTACATCCATGCGCCTGATTTTAGACGCACAAACATGGAGTTGCGTCTCTCAGCCATGTTCCGTCCAACCCTTCCGGCGCTTCACTAATGGCATGACGGAAAACACGCGACAGGCAACGACACTGGTCCTCGGCGGCACGGGCAAGACCGGACGCCGGGTGGTGGACCGGCTCACCGCCCGCGACCTGCCGGTCCGGGTCGGCTCCCGCTCCGGCAGGCCCCCCTTCGACTGGGACGACCAGGCCACCTGGGCGCCCGCGCTGCGGGACGTGGAGTCGGTGTACGTGACGTACTACCCGGACCTGGCCTTCCCCGGCGCCGCCGCCGCGATCGGCTCGTTCGCCGGGCTGGCGGCCGACAGCGGCGTCCGGCGGCTCGTCCTGCTGTCCGGCCGGGGCGAGGAGGAGGCCCAGGTCTGCGAGCGGGCGATGCAGGAGGCCGGCACCGAGTGGACGATCCTGCGGGCGAGCTGGTTCTGCCAGAACTTCAGCGAGCACTACCTGCTGGAGCCGGTGCTCAGCGGCGTGGTCGCGCTGCCGGCCGGGGACATGGCGGAGCCGTTCGTCGACGCCGACGACATCGCGGACGTCGCGGTCGCGGCGCTGACGCAGGACGGGCACGCGGGCCAGATCTACGAGCTGACCGGCCCTCGGCTGCTCACCTTCACCGACGCCGCCCAGGAGATCGCGGAAGCCGCCGGCCGGGAGGTACGGTACTTGCCGGTCTCCCCGGAACAGTACGTGGCCGCGCTCGTGGAGTACGGCCTGCCGGCCGGGGAGGCGACGCTGCTGACCGGGCTGTTCACCAAGGTCCTGGACGGCCGCAACGCCCATCTGAGCGACGGCGTCCGGCGCGCCCTGGGCCGGGAGCCCCGGGATTTCGCCGACTACGCGCGAGACGCCGCGGCCACCGGCGTCTGGAACGGCTGAGGGCCGGGACCATGGGTGCGGAGCCGGGCCCGGCGGGAGCGGGCCCGGGCTCCACGCCAGAAATTTGATCTTCATTGACGGAGGATGGGATGTTCGAGTTGTTGAGAACCGCCACACTGGCCGCGTCCACACTGACCATGGGGCTCACCGCCGGCCTGTTCTACTCGTTCGCCTGCGCGGTCATGCTCGGCCTGAGCCGCACGGATGACCGGAGCTTCATCAGCGCGATGCAGTGGATCAACGTGAAGATCCTCAACGGCTGGTTCGCCCTCGCGTTCGCCGGCGCGCTGATCCTGACCATCGCGGCGGGGGCGCTGCACCTCAGCGGGGGCGGCCGGCCCGTGCTCCCCTGGATCGTGGCCGGCCTCGTGCTGTACGGGGTGGTGCTCGTCGTCACCTTCACCGTCAACGTACCGCTCAACGACCAGCTCGCCGCGGCCGGCGACCCCGCCGCGATCGCCGACCCCGCGGCGGTCCGCCAGGCGTTCGAGGCCAAGTGGGTCCGCTGGAACACCGTCCGCGCGGTGGCGTCCACGGCCGCCTTCGGCTGTCTCGTCTGGGCCCTGATCGTGCACGGGGGCACCGCCTGACCCGGCCGGGCCGGGGCGCCCCGGGCACCCCGGCGCGCCGCCCACGACGAGGACCGGACCCGCCGGGACACCCGGGGTCCGGTCCTCCGGCGGTCCGGGTGTGTCGCTAGTGGGGGGCCATGTCGACGAAGCGGCTGTAGTGGCCCTGGAAGGCCACGGTGACCGTGGCGGTGGGGCCGTTACGGTGCTTGGCCACGATCAGGTCCGCCTCGCCCGCCCGGGGCGATTCGCGCTCGTAGGCGTCTTCTCGGTGGAGAAGGATGACCATGTCCGCGTCCTGCTCGATGCTGCCCGACTCGCGGAGGTCGCTGACCATGGGGCGCTTGTCGGTCCGCTGCTCGGGGCCACGGTTGAGCTGGGAGATGGCGATGACCGGGACCTCCAGCTCCTTGGCGAGGAGCTTGATGGCCCGGGAGATCTCCGAGACCTCGTTCTGGCGGCTCTCGGTCTTCTTCGGCGAGGACATCAGCTGCAGGTAGTCGATGATGACGAAGCGCAGCTCGTTGCGCTGCTTGAGACGGCGGCACTTGGCCCGGATCTCCATCATCGACATGTTGGGCGAGTCGTCGATGAACAGCGGCGCCTCGGCCACCTCACCCATCCGCCGGGCCAGCTTGGCCCAGTCGTCGTCGGTCATCGTGCCCGAGCGCATGTTGTGCAGCGCCACCCGTGCCTCGGCGGACAGCAGGCGCATCGTGATCTCGTTGCGCGACATCTCCAGCGAGAACACGACGGTGGTCATACCGTGCTTGATAGCTGCGGAACGGGCGAAATCCAGTCCCAGGGTCGACTTGCCGATGGCCGGGCGCGCGGCCACGACGATCATCTGGCCGGGGTGGAGGCCGTTGGTGAGGGCGTCGAGATCCTGGAAGCCGGTGGGGACGCCGACCATCTGACCGCCCCGGCCGCCGATCGCCTCCAGCTCGTCGAGGGCGCCGGGCATGATGTCGGCCAGCGGGACGTAGTCCTCGGAGGTGCGGCGCTCGGTGACCTTGTAGATCTCGGCCTGGGCGCGGTCGACGAGGTCGTCGACCTCCTCGTCCTGCCCGCCGTACCCGTAGGAGACGATGCGGGTGCCGGCCTCGATCAGCCTCCGCAGGATGGCCTGCTCGCGGACGATCCGCGCGTAGTAGCCGGCGTTGGCCGCGGTGGGGACGACGGCGGTCAGCGTGTGGAGGTAGGCGCCGCCGCCGACCCGGGCGACCTCGCCGCGCTTCTGCAGCTCGTCGAAGATGGTGACGGCGTCGGCGGGGTCACCGCGGCCGTAGAGGTCGGTGATGATGTCGTAGATGATCTGGTGGGCCGGGCGGTAGAAGTCGTCGGACCGCAGGATCTCGACCACGTCGGCGATGGCGTCTTTGGACAGCAGCATGCCGCCGAGCACGGACTGCTCGGCCTCGATGTTGTTCGGCGGGGTGCGCTCGAATCCCGGCTCGAAGACCGGTGGCTCCGCGATGCTCACCGCACACCCCCTCTTTCGAACACAGTTACGCCATCCCCAATTTTTAGCCGACCAGTCTGACAGTCTCGCCGCTCCTCGGACCAAGTGGCAACGCAACCTGTCGACAGGGGTGTGGATAAGGTGTGCACTTCTTCCCCAGAGATGTGGGCACCCTGGGGACAGTTCTGTGGATAACTCTTTTCCACAGCGTCGGAAGGCCGTCTGTACTGGGGAAACGTCATCCACCGCCTGTGGAGGAAAGAAAGTTGGGGCGACACGCCGAGACTCTCCTCACACGGTACGGACTGTCCCGCTGATCCTTTTGGGGGCGCCCCTGTGAGTAAGAGGCACAATGGATCCGTGCCTCTTACCCCCAGAGCCGGCCGCGACCACGACAGGCAGATCCTCCGGCTGGCCGTACCGGCCTTCGGAGCGCTGGTCGCCGAGCCGCTGTTCCTGCTGACCGACACCGTCGTCGTCGGCCGCCTGCCCGCTCCCGCGCTCGGCGCGCTGGGGGTGGCGAGCACCGTGCTGAGCGTCCTGGTGGGACTGTGCGTGTTCCTGGCCTACGGCACGACGGCGGCGGTGGCCCGGCAGATCGGCGCGGGCAACCACCGGCAGGCGATGCGGCAGGGGGTGGACGGCCTCTGGCTGGCGGCCGGGGTCGGGCTGGCGATCATCGTGGTGGTGTGGCCGCTCGCGCCCTGGCTGGTCCAGCTGATCGGCGCCGAGGGCGAGCTGGCCCGGCAGGCGGTGACCTATCTGAGGATCAGCCTGCTGGGCGTCCCGGCCATGCTGCTCGTACTGGCCGGGACCGGCGTGCTGCGCGGCTTGCAGGACACCGCCACCCCGCTGCTGGTGTCCGTCGGCTCCTTCACGCTCAACGCGGTGCTCAACATCGTGTTCGTCCTGGGCCTGGGCTGGGGCGTCGCGGGCTCGGCCTGGGGCACGGTGCTGGCCCAGTCGCTCGGCGCCGCGGTCTATCTCGCCCTGGTGTTCGGGCGGCACAAGGCGCCGCTCCGGCCCGATCTGGCGGGCATCAGGGCGGCGGGCTCGGCCGGGGTCGCCCTGGTCGTCCGTACGGCGTGCATGCAGATGGTGCTGACCGTCTCGGCGGCCGTGGCCACCCGCATGGGCGAGACCCAGATCGAGGCCCACACGGTCGCCTTCAGGATCTGGACCCTGCTGGCCTTCGCCCTGGACGCCATCGCCATCGCCGGGCAGGCCATCACCGGCCGCACCCTGGGCGCCGGCGACGTGGCCGGGACCCGGGCGGCGACCCGGAGGATGGTCATGTGGGGGATCGGCTCAGGCGTGGTGCTCGGGCTCGCCCTGGTCGTGGCCAGGCCGTTCGTCCCCGCCCTGTTCGGTGCCGACCCGGCGGTGGCCGGGGAGCTGCTCGGCCTGCTCTGGGTGGCGGCGGCCCTGCAGCCGGCCGCCGGGGTGGTGTTCGTCCTGGACGGGGTGCTGATCGGCGCCGGTGACCAGCGCTATCTCGCCTGGGCGAGCCTGTGGACGACGCTCGCCTATCTGCCCGCCGCGCTGCTGGTGGTCACCGTCGGCGGCGGCCTGATCGCGCTGTGGCTGGCGCTGGGGGTGTGGATGACGGCCCGGCTGGTCACTCTGGGATTGCGTGCCTACGGCAGAGCGTGGCTGGTGATCGGTGCGTGATCTGGCGGTGTCCACCACGTGACCGGCTACCCCTTGTACGAGGCATTCCCCTGCGGCACTGTGAACACGTCCGACAAAAGGGTCTTCACCCCCCCATGATTGGGTCGCGTCGTGCCCGAAGGTGCAGCTTCATCGATCGTGCGTCGCCTGCCGCCGAGCGAGGCCACGGACCGGTGGACAGGTGCGCGCCACGGTCTGCCCAAAGCCTACGGCCGTGCGGACCTCATCGTACTGGGTGTCGGCGTCATGATCGGCGCGGGCATCTTCAGCGTCGCCGGCCGCCAGGCGGCCACCATGGCGGGCCCCGGAGTGATCCTCTCCTTCATGATCGCCGGAATCACCAGCCTGCTCGTGGCCTTCTGCTTCGCGGAGCTGGCGTCGGCCATGCCGACCTCCGGCAGCGCCTACACCTTCACCTACGTCATCTTCGGCGAGGTGTGGGCCTGGATCGTCGGCTGGGCGCTGGTGATGGAGCTGCTGCTGGCCACCGCGGTGGTGGCCCGGGCCTGGTCCCTCTACGCCGCCCAGATGCTCGCCGACCTCGGCGTGCGCCTGCCCGGCCCGCTGACCAAGATCACCGGTCAGGCCGAGGGCTTCGACCTGTTCGCACTGTTCATCCTGGTGGCGCTGACGGCCGTGGTGGCGCTGGGCGCCCGGGTCGGCCTGCGCACCCTGTGGATCATCGTGGTCGCCAAGCTGCTGGCCGTCGGCGCGGTCATCGTGGTCGGCGCCAAGCACTTCGACCAGCACAACCTCTCGACCATCCCGGTCCCGGCGGCCCCCGTCGAGACGGCCGCCGACACCCTGCACTCGCCGCTGCTGGGCATCCTCTTCGGCCAGACGAGCGCGTTCGGCTGGTTCGGCATCTTCGCCGCCTCGGCGGTCATCGCCTTCGCCTACATCGGGTTCGACATCGTGGCCACCGCGGCCGAGGAGGCCGAGGACGCCCCCCGGTCGATCCCGAGAGGCATCATCCGCAGCCTGGTGATCACCACGGTGATCTACATCGCGGTCGCGGTGGTGATGGTCGGCATGACCTCCTACGACAAGATCAGCCCGAAGGCCCCGCTCGCCAACGCCTTCCGCCAGGCGGGCGAGGGCTTCATGGTGCACATCATCAACATCGGCGCGGTCCTCGGCCTCACCACGGTCGTCCTGGTGCTGATCGTCGGCCTGACCCGCGTGATGTTCTCCATGGCCCGCGACGGGCTGATCCCCCGCCCGCTGGCCAGGATCAACCGGAGCTACCACAGCCCGACCAGGGTCACCCTGCTCATCGGCGGTCTGGCGATCCTGCTGGCCGAGCTCGTGCCGGTGCTGACACTCGAACCGCTGGTCGTGATCGGCACCCTGTTCGTGTTCATCGCCGTGTCCGCCGGAGTGATCAGGATGCGGCGGACGATGCCCGACCTGCCGCGCGGCTTCCGCGTCCCGCTCTCCCCCGGCGTACCGATCGCCTCGATCGCCGCCTGCCTGTGGCTGCTGGTGAACCTGCAGGTCATCACCTGGCTGTACTTCGCCGCCTGGATGGCCTTCGGCGTGCTGGTCTACCTGGTGTACGGCAGGCGCAACAGCGTGCTCGCCGGTGTACGGCCCCCGGCGGACCCGCTCGGCCTCGAGATCCGCGGCCGGCACCGCCGCTGAGCCCCGCCGCCGAGCCTCCGGCCGGCACCGCCGCTGAGCCCCGCCGCGGGGAAGCCCTACATCCGCCGGGCGTCGAGCACGCTCTGCAGGAACTCCCGGGTCCGGGGCTGCCGGGGCTCGGTGAAGATCTGCTCGGGGGTGCCGCGCTCCAGGAGCACGCCGCCGTCCAGGAAGCAGACGGTGTCGGCGATCTCCCGGCAGAAGCCCATCTCGTGAGTGGTCAGGATCATGGTCATCCCGCCCTCCTTGAGCTCCCGGATGATCTCCAGCACCTCCTTGACCAGCGCCGGGTCCAGCGCCGAGGTGACCTCGTCCAGCAACATCAGGCGGGGCCGGGTGGCCAGGGCCCGGATGATGGCGGCGCGCTGCTGCTGGCCGCCGGAGAGCCGGTCGGGGTAGGCACCCGCCTTGTCCGCCAGGCCGAACCGGGCCAGCAGCTCACGCGCCTGCTCCTCGGCCTGCTCCCGGCCGACCCCGTGCACCTTGCGCGGGGCCAGCGTGATGTTGTCCAGCACCGTCATGTGCGGGAAGAGGTTGAACGCCTGGAACACGATGCCCATGCGTCTGCGCACGTCGTCGGCGTCGGCCCGGACGTCGGTGATCTCGTCGCCGTCCAGGTGGATCGTGCCGTCGTCGACGGTCTCCAGCAGGTTCACGCAGCGCAGCAGCGTGGACTTCCCCGAGCCGGAGGCGCCGATGAGGCAGACCACCTCGTGCGCCTCGACCGACAGGTCGATCCCGCGCAGCACGCTGTGGCCGTGGTAGTTCTTCCAGACGCCCTCGATGGTCAGCAGGCTCATGGGTTCTCCTCACCCGGCGGGCCGCCGGGCCGTGGGTCG
>NZ_JBSFPS010000236.1:0-15798 GCF_053588315.1 Streptosporangium sp. NPDC003464
GGGTGTCGGGCAACATGATGTTCACCGCGGTGCTGGTGGCCCTCAGGACGTTGCGGGCCAGCGGGCGCCGCTCGCCCTCGTAGGTGTCCAGGAGTCGCTGGTCGGCGCTGCCGCGGGCGACCAGTACCAGCTTCCAGGCGAGGTTTTCCGCATCGCCCAGTCCGGTGTTCTGTCCCTGCCCGCCGCTGGGGCTCTGGATGTGCGCCGCGTCGCCGGCCAGCAGGATCCGGCCGCGGCGATAGGCGTCGGCGAGCCGGCGGTGGATCCGGAACTCCGAGGCCCAGCGGATCTCGGTGACCGTGTCGAGGCTGACGCCGCTGCGGCGGGAGAACTCATCCAGCACCCGGTCGGTGATCTCGCTCTCGGTCAGCTGGTCCGGCAGGTCTGCCGGTGGCTCGCTGAACACGCGCCAGATATCGTCCGGCAGCGCGGTCACCGACAGCATGTTGCCGGCGTCCATCCAGGTCGTGCTGCCGTTCTTGTCGTACGGCCACTGGGCCCGTACATCGACCATCAGCAGGCGTTCGATGAGTTTGCGGCCGGGAAAGGCGATCCCGGCGAGCTTGCGGACCATACTGTGCGCGCCGTCGCAGCCGATCAGCCAGTCGGTCTCGATGCGCTGTGTGGTGCCGTCGGCCGTCTGGACGGTGACGGTGACGCTCTTGCCGTCCTGCTGGGCCCCGACCAGCCGGGTACCCCACTCGATGCCGCCGCCGAGCTCGCCCAGTCGTTGCCGCAGGGTGCCCTCGACGTCGGCCTGCGAGATGAGCAGTGTCTGTTTCGGCTGGTCCGCGACGGCCTGGCCGACGTGGAATCGCAGCACGGTGCGGGATCCCTCGTTGTAGGACATGTTGAGCGAGGACTGCGACCGTTCCGGCAGGTCGCCGAGTGCGCCGATCCGTTCCAGCACCTCGACGCCCCGTGGTTGCAGGCCGAGTGCTCGCGAGGTGGTGGCGGGGCCGGCGGCGGCGTCGATGACCCGGACGGGGATGTCGTGCAGGGCCAGGTGGATGGCCAGGGCCAGCCCGGTGGGGCCGGCGCCCGCGATGAGTACGGTGTCCGTCATTTAATAAACGGTACGGTACCGATTACTAATTTGTCGATGACGGCAGATGTGATCACAGTCACCGGCCCCCAGGGGCTGGGACGATCCCGAGGTGGATGTGTGGGGGTTCGGCCGCTGCTCAGCTCGCCGGCCCATCACCCCTTCCGGGCTTACTCGGTCTGTCCCCTGACCGGAAGCGCGTCAACTGACGATCTCCGAGTGGGGCGGACCCCGCCCGCGGCGGTCGTGGCGGTGGGACTCCTCAGGCCAGCTCCTCGACGAAGGCGGCGAGCTGGACGACGTTGCGGCATTCGCGCATCGGGACGATGCCGCCGTAGGCCGTGGCCAGCGAGTCGCCGGTGTCCCACTGGCTCACCGGCTCCGGGTTGAGCCAGTGGGCGTGCCGGGCCTGCCGGCTCAGCCGTCGCAGCGTCTCCAGCGCGGGCGGCTGGTAGTTGGACCGCGCGTCGCCCAGGATCAGCAGGGACGTCTTCGGGCCGACGGCGTCGCCGTACCGCTCGGCGAACCGTTCGAAGGCGTTGCCGTAGTTGGTCCGGCCGAACCGCACCATGTCGGCCTCCCGGGTCAGCCGGGTCATCGCCTCCACCACGTCGGCGCCGGGGACGAAGAAGCGGGTGATCTCGTCCACGGTGTCCACGAAGCCGAACGCGCGGACCTTGGCGAACTGCTCGCGCAGCGCGTAGGTCAGCAGCAGCGTGAAGTGGGCGAACGAGGCGACCGAGTCGCTGGTGTCGCAGAGGATGACCAGCTCGGGCCGGTGCGGGCGGCGCGGCCTGTTGAAGGTGGTCAGCGGCACGCCGCCGGTGGACAGCGAGGCCCGCACGGTCCGGCGGAAGTCCAGGCGGCCCCGGTGGCCGAGCCGGTGCTTGACGGTCAGCCGGGTGGCCAGGCGGCGGGCGAGGGGGTGGACCTCCCGGCGGAGCCTGGCCAGGTCGGCCCCGGTCACCCGGAGGAAGTCGAGCTGTTCCAGCGGCGGCCGTACGGCCGAGCGCGCGATCCGCTCGATCCCGGAGTCCTCGGCGATGCGGCGGCGCACGTCGGCGGAGACGGCCTCCTCGAACCGCCTGGTGTTCTCGCCGATCCGCTGCCGGGCCACCTTCTCCGCCAGGCCGCCGCGCTCCTGGCCGGCCAGCACCTCGGCCAGCAGCCGGGCCATGAGCGTCTCGGGGGACAGCGCCCGCAGCACCGGGTAGGAGAACCAGTTCTGCCGGCCGGGGGCCGCGGGTTGGCGGCCGAAGCGCTCCACCATCGCCCGGGCGAAGTCGTTCATCCCGTCGGCGCCCAACAGCAGCTCGGACAGCCGGTCACGGAGTTCGGCGATCGCCGCGGTCTCCGGATCCAGCTCATCGGCGTCCGGACCGTCTTGCGGGCGCGGGCCGTACAGGCCCGTGGTGGCGGCGGGGAACCACAGGTCGAAGAGCGTGTCGAACCCCGGGCGGTGCGAGGGCCGTTTGACCAGGGTCGTGGCGTAGGCGGCGCGCAGCGACTCCCGCTCGGCCAGGTCGATCACCTGCAGCGCCCGGGCCGCGTCCAGCCCCTCGGCGAGCGAGACCGGCAGCCCGGCCTCGCGCAGGGCGTGCACGAAGCCGACGTGCCGGTCGAGCAGGCTCACCTCCCGCCCCCCGCCCCGCAGACCCGGCCGTTCACGGGGTCCCCCGCCCCCCGGGATCGGCCGTTCACAGCGCCTCCCATTTCCCGGGTCCGCCCGTTCACAGCGCCTCCCGTTCCCCGGGCCGAGCCGTTCACGGGGGTCCGCGCCTCCCGCGTCCCGCCGCTCACAGGGCCAGCTCCTTGCGCGCCCGAGCCTGGTCGGAGGCGTGCTTGAGCACCACCCCGAGGGTGGCGGCGACCGTCGCCTCGTCCAGTTCGGTACGGCCCAGCGCGAGCAGCGTGTTGGCCCAGTCGACGGTCTCAGCGATCGAGGGCGCCTTCTTCAGTTCGAACGCGCGCATCGTGGCGACCGTGCGCGCGAGCTGCTCGGCCAGGGCCGCCTCGATCGCGGGCACCTGCGCCAGCACGATGTCGCGCTCGCGCTCCGGCGTCGGATACTCCAGGTGCAGGTAGAGGCAGCGCCGCTTGAGCGCCTCGGACAGCTCGCGGGTCGCGTTGGAGGTCAGCACCACGTACGGCCTGCGCACGGCGGTGACCGTGCCGAGCTCGGGGATCGTGACCTGGTAGTCGGAGAGGATCTCCAGCAGCAGGCCCTCCACCTCGACGTCGGCCTTGTCGGTCTCGTCGATCAGCAGGACCGTCGGGGTCTCGGACCTGATCGCCCGGAGCAGGGGCCTTTCGAGCAGGAACTCCTCGGTGAAGATGTCGTCCTGGGTGGCGTCCCAGTCCTGGCCGGTCCCGGCCTGGATCCGCAGGAGCTGCTTCTTGTAGTTCCACTCGTACAGCGCGCGGGCCTCGTCGAGCCCCTCGTAGCACTGCAGCCGGACGAGCCGGGCCCCGGTCGCCGCCGCCACGGCCTTGGCGAGCTGGGTCTTGCCCACTCCCGCCGGCCCCTCGGCGAGCAGCGGCTTGCCGAGCGCGCCGGCCAGGAAGACCGAGGTCGCGATGGAGTCGTCGGCGAGGTAGTCCACGGCGCTGAGCCGCTCCCGGGCGTCGGCGGGCGAGGGGAACCACATGTGCACTCCCAGTACAGGACCGAATGTTGTTCTACCATAGCGGTTCGCTGTTCTCCGTTTCGAAGCCCTCCGGGAAGTGCGCTATCCTTCAAGAGCTTCACGCGCCGCTAGCTCAGTTGGTTAGAGCAGCTGACTCTTAATCAGCGGGTCCGGGGTTCGAGTCCCTGGCGGCGCACCAGCGAAAGAGCCCAGGTCGGCACAGTCGATCTGGGCTCTTTCCATTGGACGGTCTCGGGGCCGTGTCCGGCGGCGAGGATGAGGGCCGCCGCTCCGTGGTGGAGGCCGTACGACTTCACGGGCGGCAGGGTGGCGGCAGGGCTGCAGGGCGCGCGGTCAGGAGCGGTCAGGAGCCGCGTGCTCAAGCACCGGGTGTTCAAGAACCGCGTGCTCAGGAGCCGGGCGAGGCCGGCGCGGACGGCGGGTGCGGCGGGTACCGGTGCGGCTCGATCCTGGTCGGCAGCCGTATCGCCAGCAGGAGGGCCAGGAATCCGGCGGCGCCTCCGGCGGCGACCAGGGAGAGGGCGGGCCAGAAGGGATCCCCCCCGTCGCTCTCGCGGTCCTCGGCAAGGGGGACGGCACCGGACGGCGGCAGGGCCGACTCGACCAGCCGGGCGGCCGCCGTCACCGGGGAGTCGAAGTCCTCCGACGCCAGCCTGCCGGGGTCGACGGACCGGGCGACCGTGTCCAGCGCGTCGCGCAGCACCTGGCCGGCGGCCTGGTTGCACAGGATGAGCAACGAGCGGCCCGGCAGCCCGGCGAGCGCTTCCGATCGGGGATAACCGCTGTCGCGGGCGGCCTCGCGGGGCACGATGGCGGCCTGCACCGCCTTGTCCCGGAGGGCGCGCAGCGGGTCGAGCGCCGGGACGGTCTCCAGGTGCAGCCAGGGATGGCGCTGCCGCAGCACCCGCTCGGACCGCTCCCGAGAGGGCCCCTTCCGGGGGGCGTCCGGCACCGAGATCCGGACCTCCTCGTCGGGATGCGCGAAGGCCGCCGTCAACTTCTCCGGCCCGATCAGGTCGACGTCGTAGACCAGGACGTCCTGGTCCGGGACCGGGATGGCGGCGACCGCGGAGAACCCCTGCGCCGCCAGCGGATTGGCGGGCCACGTCGGCAGGGCGCCCGAGAGAGCGGGATCCGTGGGAGGGATCTCCATGAGGACCACGGCCGGTCCCGCGGCGGGTGCGGTCGTGGCGGGGGTGTCGCTCAGCCGGATCTCGGCCCGGTAGCCCGTCCGCCGGACGGCCTCGGCCACGAGGTTCCTGGCGAACTCGTCCTCCTGCCCGGACGGGGCCTGGACGACGACCGTGCCCGGTTCGGTCCCGGCCACGCCCCCCTCGGCGAGGGGATCGCCGCCCGGAGCGCGCAGCATGGCGACGACACCGGCGCCGATCAAGGTGATGGCCAGCGTCGCGAACGCCACGACCATGGTGACCTTGCCGTGCAGGCCCCAGCCGGGCCGTCTCCCGCGGTCGGCCTGTTCCAGCCCGCCGAGCGCGGTCCGCATCGAGGGCGGCACCGCGCCCGCACCCAGGGTCGCGCTCGGCGCCGCGCCCGCACCCGCGCTCGGCACCGCGCCTGCGTTCGAACCCGCGCCCGGGGTCGGGCTCGGGGTCGGGCTCGGCACCGCACCCGCGCTCGCACCCGCGCCCATGCTCGCACCCGCGCCCGGGGTCGGGCTCGGCACCACGCCCGGGGGCGGGCCCGCGGCGGCCGCCGGCCGGTAGGGCACGGTCGCCGCGGCGGGCGTGGCCCGGCTCTCGGGCACGACCTCGGGCGTCGCGCTGGGCGCGCCTACGGCCGGCCTCTCGCCGGTGTCTCGGCTCGGCCACCTCAACCGCCAGCGTACGGATGCGGTCGGCCGTGGCTCACCCGGTCCCGGGGCAGGCGAGGCCGGCAGGGCCGGCGGGGCTGCCCCAGGCCCCGGGGCGCCGCCTCCTCGCGGAGCCGGCTCACGCTCCTTCCTCCACCACACGCCGGTGGCGGCGTGGGGCCGCAGTTCGGGATAGCCGGAGTGTTCGAGCAGCCGTACGGCGTCCGGCAGGTCCTCGGGGCCGAACGACAGCGGATTGGTCAGCCCGGCGAGCCCCCGCAGCATGTCCGCGAGCCGGACGTCGGGCCGGGCCAGGAGGCTCAGGCACACGTTCGCCGGGCCGTCCTGCCAGGTGATCTCCGTTCCGTGCCCCCACCGCACCTCGTAGGCGTTCTCCGGAGCGTGCCGCGCGAAGGACAGCCTGATCTTGTGCCGGGCCGTGCTGCTGGTCCAGGTCGCCGCGGTCAGCCTCGTCCGCATGCCGTACGGCAGGAGCGCGGCGACGGTGTCCAGGAAGCGCAACCGTTCGATCATGGGAACCCTGTCCGCACCCACCACGCAGACGGGCCGCCCGGTCAGCAGCAGCGCGGCGGCGCACCGCGCGTCCGGCCCGGGGACGAGGGCCGTGGGGTCGAACTCCGGAACGCGTACGGTCAGGGGAGGGGACGGGGTCACCGGCAGGGCCACGAGGGCGTGGTAGAGCGCCTCGTAGGACACCTGATGGTCGACCAGCTCCTGGTACGGGACGTAGAACCAGCGGGTGTAGACGATCTTGCGGTTGGTGGCGTCCCGGTGCCCCGACCACTCCTGAGCCGCGAGCACGATGTGGTGCGACACCTGCTCGCGCTCCCTGGTCGCCGCGACCGCGATCGTCACCTGGGGCAGATCCGCCGAGAGCCCCGTGGCGTATCTGCTCCTGATCTCCTCGAAGACCTCGGGCCCGAGGCGGTCGTCGCTCCAGGAGAGCAGCTCGTAGTCGTCGTGGGCACCGGGCCGCTTCCCCTCCAGCGCCCACTCGAATCCGATCTCGTGGCCGGTCACGACGCCTCCGTCGCCGGCCGGACCGCGGCGAGCCGCTGCCCCAGCCAGAGCATGGGCTCCACCACGTTGATCGGATGCAACTGCCCCCGGATGCGCGAGTCCTCGTCCGCCTCTCCGGGGAGCATGTTCTGGAAGTCGTCCCAGTCGAAATGCTTCGTGCGCCGGTCGACGTAGAAGCCGATCGAGGACGTGGCGAAGAAGCGGATCCGATCGGGGTGGAAGAACTGGTCGAGCGCGTTGAGCACCATGTCGGCGTTGCCGCTGGCCGACACCTGGCACAGCTCGTGGAACAGCTCCCGCGCGTCCTCGCTGGCCACCCGGGGCAGCCGGTACGGATCGTCGACGTCCGCGGTGAGCAGCCGCCGCTTCTCGGCCGTCTCCAGCACCCGGGGATCGTCGAACTTGGTGACGCACACGGCGATGTGGTGCGGCAGCTTCCCGTCGGTGAACTCGCCGGCGACGAGCATCCGCTCGGCGAGCCGGGCGAGCGGGGCGTGCATGTGGTCGAAGGCGTCCCCGAAGGTGAACTCCCTGATCGGGTCGAACAGGAAGACGATGCCCCGGCTCCGCTCAAGGTTGTCCAGCAGTTCCTGCCGGCGCGGGTCTCCCGAGAGGTCCGGAGCGCTCGGGCCGCCCGCCGGGCGCCGTCCCGTGCCGAACAACCCTCCGGGAGCGTCGACCATGCCGATGCCTATCCGGGTCGGCGGCCCCGGCTTGGCCTTCCTGCCCCAGAAGCCGGGCTTGCGGAGAGCGGGGCCGATCAGCGTCCAGTGATAGCGCTCCAGGGCCATGCTCGCCTCGGGGAACACCTTGCCCCGCAACAGGGCGTTGGTCTTCTCGATCAGGTAGTCCGATGACGCGGGATCGGATCCGACGATCTTCCAGTCGTCGTTTCTCCTGGTCAGGGCGATGAACAGCGCCGCAAGCAGGGTGGTCTTGCCGCTGCCGGGAGCGCCCCACATGGCGATGTTGTGATCGGGACGTTCCCGGCTCGGATCGGGCTGCATGCGCGTCGTCACTCCGTCTCGTCGAGCAGGGGGAACGGGAGATGAACGGGGGAGGGGGCGACCAGGCCGAGATCGGCGGCCAGGCCGCGCACGTCCACCGCCTCCAGATGGGCCAGGGCCGCCGCGCCGATCCGGTGCCACGCCTGGTGCGCCTGGTCGGCGGGCTGGTCGCAGATCGCGCCCAGCACCGTGCCCTGCCGCTGCCGCAGGGCGGCGACCAGCTTCCGCCAGTCGTGCCGGTGGGGGCAGGGCAGGATCCTGGACTGGTCGGTGCGGGCCGGGTGCGGCGGGCGGCCTCCGACCGTGAGGACGACGGCGGGTGCCGGATCCGCCCGGCCGAGCCGTTCGACCACCACGGCGAGCATGTCCTCGAACTGCGCCGCGTGGGGGTGGTACGGATATCCCCTGGCCACCGCTCCCCGCTCCTCCAGCGCGCCGAGGGCGTTCAGGGCCTCTCCCGCGCCGGCCTCCCAGGCCGCGACCCGCACCGGGAGCTCCGGCGCCGACGGGTCGTACGAGTGCGCCGCGTAGGCGAGGAGGGAGACCCGGAGCAGACCGCCGATCTCGCCGGAGGCAGAGCTGATCATCTGGCGTGCCCGGCTCAGCCGTTCCGCGACCTGGTCGTCCGCTCCGCAGACCTCCACCGCGCAGACGAGATGCGCCGGGCCGGTGCGCCCCGGGAGCCGGTCCGGGAGCGCGGCGACGAGCTGATTCCAGTCACGGGGGTCGGGCGAGAGCGCGGGCAGGCCGGTGAACCGCACCCGGCCGGGCCGTATCAGCTCGGCGGTCACCTCGTACCGGCCGGGCGTGACCGGGGCGGACTGGACGGACAGCAGCCGCGGCTCCGGACCCTGCCAGGTGACCACGGCGAACGCGGTGCCGTGCGCGCCGGCGGCCTCGCAGCGGAGGGCGACCCGGATCCGGGCCCCCGGGCGGGAGCCGAGGGGGAAGAGCTGCCTGCTGGTCAGCCGAGGCCGGCTGGTGTCCGGGTCGACGAGGACGACGACCAGCTCGTACGACCTGGTCAGCGGGTCGTCCGCCATGACCTCCCGGACCCGTGCGGCGATCGGGGCTTCGGTCCGCAGCACCTGCGCGGCGGGATGTGCCGCACGCAGCCAGGTGAGGGCCTGCTCGACCTTCGGGTCGGCGGAGGAGGCGGCTACGAGGATCACACCGGCGGAGGACAGGGCGGCGCGGGTCGTGCGTAGCACGGCCTCCCGGGTCCCGGCCGGATCGGCGTCCCATCCGCGTTCGCCCGCGAGGCCCGGCCAGGTCGCCGACCAGCTCCGGCCGCGGGGGCAACCGTTGTCGTCCCGATGGAGAAGGAACGTGGTGAGGCCGTCGGCGGCGACCTCCACCAGGGTGAGGCGATCGGTGTCGGCGAGATCGGCCAGGGCCTGGGCGATCGCTTTCCTGCTCAGATCCCTGTCGGGCTCCGGCACGAGGAGTCCTCCATAGATATGTCGTATTAGCTGTGCTGCGTCACCGGTGTCCCGATTAGTCGGCGTATATAACGTTAGGGGGTATTTTTGGGGCGAGGAGTTGCGTCAGGTCCCTCGATGAAATTCTATCGGGTATCTGTAAATGCGATATTGGGCGCCTATGATATCCCCTCCGGATGATTGGCGCTGATATCCCCACCGGGGGGCGGCATCCTTCCAGTCGGCGCCGACGCGGTGAGACTCCCTTCCCGAGGAGGAGCATGAGACGTTTCCTGAGCGCGCTGTCCACGGTTTTGGTCACGCTGTCAGGAGCGCGGCCCGAGGTTCTCCGGACGTGCCCGACCGAACGCGGCAAATTCGAGGGCATCGGGGGCGCCGTTCTCACCACGAGCGTCCTCGCCTTCGTCTCCATGACGTTCGCCCTCAACAGCACGCTCGGCGTCAACATCGTCCTCGCCGTCGCCACCGCTCTGCTGTGGGGCCTGGCGATCCTCAGCCTTGACCGGTGGCTCGTCTCCACCATCAGGGCCGACGCGCCGAACCGCTGGGCGCTGGCCGTGCCGCGCGTCCTCGTCGCCGTCGTGCTCGGCCTGGTGATCTCCACTCCTCTGGTGCTGCAGGTTTTCAAGGCCGAGATCGACACCCAGGTCGCCGAGATGAAACAGCGGCGCGGCGACGCCTTCGCCGTACGGCAGGAGCAGGGCGCGGTGGGGAAGGGCGTCGACCAGCTCCGCAAGGAGGTGGCCGAGCTGCGGCAGGTGATTTCCTCCGGCGGCGACGTCCCCCTTGACATGGAACGGGACTCGAAGATAACGGCGTTGTCCGCCCAGCGCGCCGAGGAGCAGAAACAAGCGGACAAACACTACAAAGAGTGGCAGTGTCAGCTCTATGGTGGCCCAAACTGCGTTAAAAAGGGCAATGGTCCACTCGCTCAGGAGAGCCGGCGCGCGTACGAAAAGGACAAGGGGCGCGTCGAGCTGCTCACCCGGCAGATAGAGGACCGCAAGCGGGAGCTGAACGCGACCGGGGAACAGGCCAAGAAAACACGGCTCGCCGCCGCCGAGAAGGCTCTGCCCCAGGTCCAGCGCCAGCTCGACGCCGCGGTCGAGCAGCAGGCCGGGATCCAGCGGACCTTCGACGAGGACAACCTGGCCACCGACGGGCTGCTCACCCGGCTCCGGGCGCTCAACGAGCTGACCGGCAAGGACCTCACCCTCAGCATGGCCCGGCTGCTGCTGTTCGCGCTGTTCCTGCTCATCGAATGCCTGCCGGTCGCGGTGAAGCTCATGCAGCGGCCCGGCATCTACGAGAAGGCGCTCGCGCTCGCCGAGCGCCAGGAGCTGGACGGCATGCGCGAGAAGTTTGGCATCCGCGCCGGGGCCCGGTCCCGGCCGGCGGAGCCCGGCGGGTCGGACAGCGTCTGGCGCATCTGGTCGCCCCGGGAGGACGCGCCGCGACGGCCCGGCACCGCCTTCGGGCAGGAGACGGGGCCTCCCCGGGGACCGAACGACACCCAGGTCGAGCCGGCCGACTCCGGTTACGAGTACGGGCCCCTGGAAGACCAGGTTCTGCGCGGCATGCCGGACACCCGTGTCCTGCGGAGGCCGGGGCCGGGTGCGGAGCGCTCGGGTGGGATCGAGCTGCTCCCCGACGAGGACTGAGGCCACCGGATGACGGCACGGATCGTCCGAGGCCGGTACGAGCTGAGGTCCCGGCTCGGCAGGGGCGGCATGGGCACGGTGTGGCTCGCCTGGGACCGGACGCTGCGGCGATCCGTCGCGCTCAAAGAGATCCTGCTGGCGCCGCACGGCGAGGACACGGCCGTACGGCGGGAGAGGGCGCTGCGCGAAGCGCGTGCCGCCGCGCGGATCCGGCACCCGGCGGTCGTCGACATCTACGACGCCTTCATGGACGACGGATCGCCGTGGATCGTCATGGCGTACATCGAGGGCACGCCGCTGGACCGCCGGATCGAGCAGCAGGCCCTCGCCCGGCGGCAGGGCCTGTCCGAGCGGGAGATCGCCCGGGTCGGACGCGAGGTGCTGGCCGGCCTGGCCGCCGTGCACGACGCGCAGGTGCTGCACCGGGACGTCAAACCGGCCAACATCGTCGTCGATCCCGGTGACCGGGTCTTCCTGGTGGATTTCGGGATCGCGCGGATCTCCGGGGAGGGCGGCCTCACTTCGACCAACATGCTGCTCGGAACCGTCGATTTCATGGCGCCCGAACGGATCGACGGGCACGCGGTGGGGCCGGCGTCGGACCTGTGGTCGCTGGGAGTGACGTTGTTCTGCGCGCTGGAGGGCTACTCGCCGTTCCTCCGTGCCGGCCTGATCGAAACGGCGCGGGCGGTCACCGCCGGGCGTCCTCCGCGCTTCCGGCGACCGGGTCCGCTCGCCGGCGCGATCGCCGGCCTGCTCGTCACCGACCCCGCCCGGCGGATGGGGGCGGCCGAGCTGGGGCGGCGGCTGGACACGATCCTCGCGGGCCCGGCGACGCGGCCCCGTGAACGGGAGAAGCCGGAGCGGCGCACCGGCCCGGGAACGGACCGGGAGTCGCGGCGCGGACACGGCGCCCACGGCTCAAGGCTGGTCAGGGATCCGGTCCGAGGTCCGGTCCAAGGTCCGGTCCGGGATCCGGTCCGGGAGCCGGTTCGAGATCTGGTCCGGGACTCGGTCCGAGATCCGGTCAGGGATCCGGTCCGAGGTCCGGTCCAAGGTCCGGTCCGGGATCCGGTCCAGACGGAGAAGGGTCGCGACGGCGCAAGCCCGCTGCTCGACCGGTCCCGCCAGGAGGCCGCCGCCCTGCTCGGCTCGATGGAGCCGAAGGCCGCCGGGCGGCTCCTGGACGGCGCGGCGGAGGCGCCAGGCCCGGCCGCCGAGGTGCTGGCGCTGCTGCCGCTGCCGCGAGCCGCGCGGATGATCGACCACATGACCCCGCATCGGGCGGCCAGGCTGGTGGGCGCGATGCCCCTCAGCCGGAGCGCGAGCATCCTGGCGCACACGGATGACCGTGTCACGGCCGCTGTCCTCGGCGCGCTCGGCATCGTCCCCGCGGCGGTCCGCCTGGTGGAGGCGATGACGGTGCGGCGCGCCTGCCGGGTGCTCGGATACGTGCCGCCCGCCGTCGTCGCGGAACTGCTGTCCGCGACCTCGGACGGCCGTGCCGATCGGCTCCTCGACGGGCTCGGCCGCGCCGTACGCGACGAGATCGCCCGCCTGGCCGGCGGAGCGTGACGGTGTCGGCGCCGCGGTCCTGCGGCGCCGACGCCGTCACGTCCGCACGCCGTGCGATCAGCGCCCGGCGGTCAGGCGGGCCGGCCGGCGCCGGCGGCGAGGGTGGCGAGGAAGTCGTCGACGAGCTCGATCTGGTGCTCCGGGGGGAAGCTGTCCGGGGCGAAGAGCGCCTGCACCACCAGGCCGTGCGTGAAGGACAGCGCGGTCGCCGCCAGCCGCTGCGCGTCGGCCTCGACGGGCAGCTCGCCCAGGCGCCGCGCGTCCTCGATCGCGGTGCACAGCACCGCGCGGATGCGGTCGTACCGGGTGGCCTGCGCGGCGAAGAGCGCGGGGTCGGAGAGCGCCACGTCCCAGGAGCCGACCCAGATCCGGTTCATCGCCACACCCTCCGATGTCAGCGGGAGGATGTTGAGCAGGTGGGCGCGTAGCGCGGGCAGCCCGCTCGCGGGCGCCTTCAGGCGCGGGCGCTGCCGCGTGCGTGCCTCCAGGATGTCGAGGGCGTGGGCGATCAGCTCGTGCTTGCCGGCGAAGTAGTGCGTGACGAGCCCGGTGGACGCCCCCATGGCCGCCGCGACCGCGCGCAGGGTGAGGCCGGCGAACCCGTGCTCGGCGAGGACCCGCCAGACCGCCTCGGAGACGTCGTGGCGGCGGGCCTCATGGTCGGTGCGGGCGGGAGTCATGGCCCACTAGTCTACATACCGAACGTTTGTTACGAACTTGGCCGGAGGTCCGATGTTCGCTCTTCCCCTCACCGCCCGCGCGGAACTGCGGCCGCTTGAGCCGTGGCTGGCCGAGGAGTTCCTCGCCAATCTCGACCGGGCGCGTGAGCACATCTCGCCGTGGGTGTCGCCGACGTTCGTCGCCACCGATCTCGCCGAGGCCCGTGCGGTGCTGCGGCGCTACGCCGACAAGCGGGCACAGGACGCGGGCGGCATCTGGGGGATCTGGCTGGAGGGCACACTCGTCGGCGGCGTGCTGTTCGTGTCGTTCGACACCGCGCTGGGCGTCTGCGAGGCGGGCTGCTGGCTCGAACCCGGCGCGGAGGGGCACGGGCTGATCACCCGCGCCGTCGGGCGGATCGTCGACTGGGCGGTGGGGGAGCGCGGCATCCAGCGCGTCGAGTGGCGGACCGTCGCCGGCAACGTGCGCAGCGTCAACGTCGCCAAGCGGCTGGGCATGACCCACGACGGCACGCTGCGGCAGGTCTACCCGGGCGAGGGCCGGCGCGTCGACATCGAAGTCTGGTCGGTGCTCGCCGACGAGTGGCGCGCCCGCGGGGCGCGGGCCGCCGCCGACAAGGCCGAGATCGACGGGCTGACGGCGGCCTTCTTCCGCCTGTTCACCAACGCGGACGGCGCCCGCCCGGACGTCGACGCGATCCACCGGCTCTTCGTCCCGGACGGGATCATCGTCAGGGGCGGGCCGCAGCAGGAGGTCTACAGTCTGGACTCGTTCGCCGAGCCGCGGCAGAAGCTGCTGACCTCGGGCGAGCTCACCGAGTTCGCCGAGGAGGAGACCTGGGAGCGCACGGAGATCTTCGGCGACGTCGCGCAGCGGCTGTGCCACTACCGTAAGCGCGGCGTTCACGCCGGCCTGCCGTTCACCGGGACGGGGACGAAGAGCATCCACTTCCTGCGCACGCCGGAGGGCTGGCGGATGACCGCCCTCTCCTGGGACGACGACCGCTAGCGGGCCGCCCGCCCGGAGACCCGGCGGCAGGATGCTGCCCGTTGGGCTCGCGAGCGTGGGACGGGGCCTCCGTCCGGTCGGTGCCGGGCGGTCAGGCCGGTCCGATCAGGGCGGCGACGCCGTCCAGCATGCGCTGGAGACCGAACTCGAAGATGTTCTCCGGCTCGGACGCCTCGGCCCCGTCACCCGGCTGCCCGCCGTACGGCAGGCCGGAGCCGCCACCCGGCCGTTTCCGCGCTCGCTCCGGCGGCGGAGACGGCGGCGGAGGCGGACCTGTTGACAGACACCACGTCAGTGGAGATCGTTTCCCGTGAGCGATCGGCCCTTCCCGGGCCGGCGGGGGAAGGACGCGGTGACGTTGATCGTTCGTGGACTGGTTGCCGGTGCCCTCGCGCTGGCCGCGGGCGCCCTGTGGGCCCGCCGGCGCTACGTGGTGGTCACCGTCGACGGGATGAGCATGGCTCCGACGCTGACCGACGGCGACCGTGTCCTGGTGCGGCGGCGACGGATCGGCCAGGTGGGGCAGGGCGACGTCGTCGTGCTGGAGCCCCCCTCCGATCCCGCCGGCGGATACGCGCCCGGACCGCCCGGGGCGGACGGCCGGCGCTGGAACATCAAGCGGATCGCCGCGCTGCCCGGTGACCCGGTGCCCCAGGGGATCGCCGCGGGTGACGGCGTGGCCCACGTGCCCTCCGGGACGCTGGTGGTCCTCGGCGACAACCCGGACAGCATCGACTCCCGGCAGCGGGGGTTCTTCCCCGCTGACCGGCTGCTCGGCGTCGCGCTGCGCCGGCTGGGAGGGCCGGCCCTGTAGCCGGTGTCGTGGCGGCTGCCGGGGCCGGTCGACACGGGGGCCGTCGAGGAAGGCAGGACTATGTTGTTTCAACTCCTCGGCCCGGTGCGGATCCAGGACGGCGACTCACCCGTACGGATCACGGCGCCGAAACAGCGCACGGTCCTCGCCATGCTGCTCGCGCGCGCCGGTTACGTCGTCCCGGTCCGGTCGTTGGTGGCCGAGGTGTGGGACGAGCCGCCGCGCTCGGCGGTGGCGAACCTGCGCACCTACCTCATGCAGTTGCGCAGGCTGCTGCCCCCCTCCGCCGACCCGGCCGTCGAGCGGCTGGTCACCTCGGACGCCGGCTACCTGCTCCGGGTCGCGCCGGCCGAGTTCGACCTCTTCCAGTTCGAGGCGCTCGCCGCGCACGGCCGCCAGGCGCTGGCCCGGCGGGATCTCGTGGCGGCTCAGAACGCCTACACCCGGGCGCTCGCCCTGTGGCGGGGCAGGGCGGCCGAGGACGCGCCGCTGGGCCCGACCCTGCGCGAGGTGGTCGCCCGGCTCACCGACCAGTATCTGAGCGCGACGGAGGAGTACACGGAGATCCAGCTCGCGCTCGGCAGCCCCATGGCGGCGGCCGAGCGCCTGCGCGAGCTGATCGGGCAGCACCCCCTGCGGGAGCGGCTGTACGGCCAGCTGATGGTGGCCCTGTACCGGTGCGGTGACGTCGTCGGCGCACTGGACGTGTTCGCGATGGCCCGCCGGACCCTGGCCGACGAGCTCGGGCTCGACCCCGGACCCGAGCTGCGCCGCCTGCACCAGGCGGTGCTGCGCCGGGACGCGGACCTGATGACCCCCACCGTCCCTCCCGCCGCGCCTGTCGCCGTCTCCTCCGCCGCGCCGCCGGCCGGGGACGGCTCCGTGACCGGGTGGCCGGAGAACGGGCAGGCCGGGAACGGGCATCCGCGCCCGCGCCAGCTGCCGCGGGAGCCGGCGCTGTTCGTGGGCCGGTCGGCCGAGCTCGCCCGGATGCTCACCGCGCTGTGCGCGGACCCGCTCTTCGCAGCACTGGCCCGCCTCGACCTGGACGCGTCCCAAGCCCGGC
>NZ_JBSFPS010000237.1:0-15780 GCF_053588315.1 Streptosporangium sp. NPDC003464
GACGACAACCAGGTCGATGCCTGGTGGCTGCGCGCCGCTGGCCTCGACGCGCTTGCCCTGCCGCCGCACGGCAGGGGCTCCGCCGCGTCCCGCCCCGTCCCGTACGGCCCGCCGGCCGCGGCCGGGTCAGCCCCGGCCCGTGCGGGCCTGCTCGTAGCACTCCTCGAAGCCCTGCAGCACCGCCGGCCACGAACTGCGGACGGGCTCGGTCTCCCGGTTGTGCGCCGCGATCGACTCGCGCAGCTCACGGTCGCCGGCCAGGCCGGCCACCGACGCGACCAGGTCCTCGAAGCTCCGTCCGAGCAGCCCCTCCTTGCCCGGACGCACGAAGTCGGCCACCCCGCTCTGGGTCCGCGCGACCACCGGGACCCCGGCCGCCCTGGCCTCCAGCGCGGCCAGTCCGAAGGACTCCCGGGGCGCCGGGGCGACGAACACGTCCGCCGAGGCGAGCAGCTCGCGGATCCGGTCGCGGCTGTAGCGGCCGGGCAGCGAGACCCAGCCGCTCATCCCGTTGGCGCGCAGGTAACGCTCCATCTGCGAGCGCGCCGGGCCGTCCCCGACGACGGTCGCCCGCAGCGGCGTCTCCTCCGGCACCTGGGCGCGGGCCTCCTTCAACAGCCTGAGCAGCCGGACCGGCTGCTTGCGGGGCGCCAGCCGTCCCACGGCCACGATGTGCACCGTCTCGTCGCCGGGCTCGCGCCGTACCGGGTCGGCCGAGCGCCAGCCGGAGACGTCGAGGCCGTTGGAGACCACGTGCACCGGCACCCCGCGGCCGGCCACCGCGCGGATCGGCCGGGCCGCGGCCTCGCTCACCGCGGTGCCCACCAGCCCCCAGCGGTGCCACTCGAACAGCAGCCGCAGCCCCCGGTAGAGGCCCCGGGTGACCGGATCCCACATGCTGTGCACGGTCACGACCACCGGCAGCCCCATGCGCACGGCCGCGCGGACGCCCATCCAGGCGAACGGCGAGACCGCGCCGGTGTGCACGTGCACCACGTCGGGGCGCCGCGCCCTCATCAACCGCAGCAGGTGGCCCACCCCGAACGGATGGACGGGCAGGTCGAAGGGGAGTCTCGCGACGATCCGGTGCACCCCGGCCAGGGGCTCGCCCGGGGTCGCGGTCGCCACCTCGACATCGTGACCCGCCTCCCTCTGCATCCGGACCAGATCGCCGACCTGCACCTCGATGCCGCCGAGGCGCGGCAGGTAACAGTCACTGACGTGGAGGATCCTCACCGTGCCAGCGTAGCCCCGCGTGAGATCATGCCTGCATGCCCGCGGCAAACGGGCCCGGACCACCCGAACGGAGCGAACCGCGATCGACGCCGTCAAGACAGCCGTGTTCTTCCATGCCCATCCCGACGACGAAGCCCTGCTCACCGCGGGCACCATGGCGATGCTCGCCGCCGAGGGGCACCGGGTGGTCCTCGTCGTGGCGACCTCCGGGGAGCGCGGCCAGGCCGACCTCGACCCCGGCGAGGCGCTGGGCGCCGCGCGCATCGCCGAGCTGTACAGATCGGCGGCGGCGCTCGGCTGCGCCCGGGTGGTGAACCTCGGCTACGGCGACTCCGGGCTGGCCCCCGGCGGCGGGATCGCCGAGGACCGGCCGGACAACGCGTTCATCGACGCCGACGCCGAGGAGGCCGCCCGGCGGCTCGCGGCGATCCTCACCGAGGAGAAGGCCGACCTGCTGACGACCTACGACCCGGCCGGGGGCTACGGGCACCCCGACCACGTCCAGGTGCACCGGGTCGGCGGCCGGGCCGCCGAGATCGCGGGCACCCCGATCGTGCTGGAGGCCACGGTCAACCGCGACCCCCTGCTCAAGGGGCTCCGCCTGATCCGCAGGTTCTATCCCCAGCTGGACGTCCGCGCCTTCGAGCGGGCCTACTCCCCCGGCGAGGCGATCACCCACCGGGTCGGCGTGCGCCGCTTCGCCCGCCAGAAGCGGGCGAGCATGGCCGCCCACGCCTCCCAGGCCACCGGCGCGGACACCCGCACGCTGGGCGTGATGCTCAAAGTCCCCCAGCCCCTCTACCGTCTCGTCTTCGGCACCGAGTGGTACGTCCGGCGCGGCCTGCCGCCCGGCACGAGACTGAGACATCCGTTCGAAGTTCCTCCCAAAGGATGAGCCGGGGACCGGCAAACTGGGTTGGGGGGGTTACATGAAGAACAAGTGGGTCCAAATCGGACTTTCGGTCGCATCTCTGGCGCTGGCCGCCACGCTCGTGCGCTTCCTGCCGCAGATCGTGGAGGCGCTGACCGGCAAGCACGTCTCCTGGACGCAGATCGGCGCCCAGTTCTCCCGGCTGAGCTGGGAGATGGTCGCCCTGATGGCCGTCGTCTGGCTGGCGAGCCTGATGGCCTACACGTTCGTGCTGACCGCCTCCCTGCCGGGCCTGTCCCATTCGCAGGCCCTGACACTGAACGCGGCCGGCAGCGCGGTGAGCAACCTGCTCCCCTTCGGCGGCGCGGCCGGGGTGGCCATGACGATCGCCATGACCAAGGGCTGGGGATTCCCGCTGCGGGCCGTCGTGGTCTCCACGCTCTCCAGCGGCATCTGGAACACCCTGTTCCGGTTCGTCCTGCCCGCGGTGGGGATCGTGGCCCTGCTGGTCAGCGGGCAACAGCTCAGCCCGGCCGTGACCAGAGCGGGCTGGGTGGGCTCGCTGTCCATCCTCGCCCTGGTCGCCGTGGTGGCCGCCGCGCTTTACTGGGACCGCGCCGCCGCCGCGCTCGGCCGCGCCCTCGACGCCGCCGCGCGGCCGCTGCCCCGCGGCATCCGCCCCGCCGAGCACACCCTCTCCCACGCGCTGGAGAAGCTGCGCGCCGACACCTCCGAGGTCGTACGGCACCGCTGGCCGGGGCTGACCCTGGGGATGGTCTTCTTCCTCGGGCTGCAGTGGCTGCTCCTGGTCTGCTGCCTGCACGCCACCGGCGCCTACCCGGGGGCGGCGCAGACGATCGCCGTGTTCGCCCTGTCCAGGGTGCTGACCACCGCCCTGGTGACCCCGAGCGGGGCCGGGATCATGGAGGCCGGGACCGTCGGCGCGCTGGTCTTCTTCGGGGCGCCGCTGGATTCCGCAACGGCCGCTGCGCTGCTTTTCGGCTTCTGGACCTACACTATCGAAATCCCCTTCGGCGGCCTGGCGCTCGGCGCGTGGGCGCTTCTGCGCCGGCGTGAGAACGCCGCTCCGGCCCCCGCGAAGGAGCCGATCAGCCGCTAGATTGGGAAATACCTTGTGCGCGATTCGAAGGCCCGCATAGCGTGGCGGCTGACATGGTGGCGTTCCGGGTTCTCGGTCCGGTCGAGGCGCATTCCGACGATGACGGGCTCGACCTAGGCGGGCTGCGGCAGCGTGCCGTCCTCGCCCGATTACTGGTGGCACGCGGGCAGGTCGTGCCCGTCGACTCCCTCCTCTACGACCTGTGGGACGACGACGCCGCCAAGGGGGCGCAGTCCGGCCTCCAGGTCTACATCTCCCGTCTGCGCCGGGTCCTGGAGCCCGGCCGTCCGCGCGGGGGACCCAACCGGCTGCTGGTGACGGTCGCCTCCGGCTACGCGCTGCGGGTCGCCCCCGACCAGGTCGACGCCCTCCGCTTCGAGGCGCTGGTCCGCACGGCCGGAGAGCACCTGGAGGGTGACGACCCCTCCTCGGCGCGGGTCCGCCTGGAGAAGGCCCTGGGGCTGTGGCGCGGCACCCCTTACTCCGACTTCGCCGACCAGCCGTGGGTCGAGGCCGAGGTCAACCGGCTGGCCGAGCTGCGCCTGGTCGCCCGTGAGCGGCACGCCGACAGCGGCCTGCGCCTGGGCATGCCCGCCGAGGCGGTGCCCGACCTGGAGGCGCTGACCACCGAGCACCCGCTCCGCGAGGAGGGCTGGCGGCTGCTCGCCCTCGGCCTCTACCGGTGCGGACGGCAGGGCGACGCGCTGGCCGCGCTGCGCAGGGCCCGCATGATCCTCGCCGACGAGCTGGGCATCGACCCGGGACCGGCGCTGCGCAAGCTGGAGTCCGACATCCTGGCCCAGGACCCCGGCCTGCAGCTCGCCGCCCCGCCGCCTGGCCGCCAGCGCCCCCAGGCGCCGGCCGACACCTGGCCGCCCCGGCCCACGGCGGCGCCGGTGGAGCTGCCGCCGCTGGAGCCCGAGCCGTTCGTCGGCCGCGACGCCGAGCTGAACCGGCTGACCACCGCCGCCGCCCGGACCGGCCGCTTCACCGTCGCGGTGATCAGCGGCGACGCGGGGGCGGGCAAGACGACGCTGGTCCGCCAGCTCACCAAACGGCTCTCCGACGACGGCTGGGGCACCTCCTCCGGAGCCTGCCCCGACAGCAGCGCCACCCCTCCCGGCTGGGCCTGGGTAGAGATCCTGCGCACCCTGGTGAACGCGGCCGGGCCCGGCGAATACGCCCCGCTGCTGGCCCCGCTGCTGGACGACGCGGCTCCGGCTCCCGACGACGACCAGGTCTCCGGCGGTTTCCGGCTGCACCGGGCGGTGGGCGGCTATCTGGCGGCCGTCGCCAAGGACACCCCGATCCTGCTGACGCTGGAGGATCTGCACTGGGCCGACGACCAGACCCTGGCGCTGCTGCGCGCGCTGCCGAGCCTGCTGGCCACCAGCCGGGTGCTGTTGGTGGTCACCTGCCGTGACAGCGAGCTGAGCGACCAGCAGGCCGACGTGCTGGCCGCGCTGGCCCGGCTCGGGCCGGTCCGGGTGGGCCTGACGGGCCTGGACCCCAAGGCGGTGGCCGAGCTGGTCCGGGCGACCTGCGTGCGCGAGGTCGACGAGGACGCGGTCAGCAGCATCGTCGAGCGGACCGGCGGCAACCCCTTCTTCGTCCGCGAGACCGTGCGCCTGCTCGACGCCGAGGCCGTGAGCGACCGCGCGACGGCCGCCGAGGTGCTCTCCGGGGTGCCCTCCGGCGTCCGCGACGTGCTGCGGCGGCGGATCTCGCGGCTGCCCGCGGCGGCCCAGCAGATCCTGCTGCAGGCCGCGGTGATCGGCCGCGACGTCGACGTGGACGTGCTGGTCGACGTGACGGGCGACGAGGACGCGGTGGTCGACGCGGTGGAGGCGGCGCTGCTCGCCGGGCTGGTCACCGAGCCGGGCCCCGGCATGCTCCGCTTCGACCACGACCTGGTCCGCGACACCCTTTACTCCGACGCCTCCAGGCTGCGCCGCTCCCGGCTGCACGCCTCGGTGGCCGCGGTGATCGAGCGCCGGAACCCCGGTGACGTGGCCGCGCTCGCCCACCACTACGACGCGGCCGGCACCGCCGAGACGGCCATCAAGGCGGTGCACTACGCCGGGCTCGCGGCCGAGCAGGCCGAGCGCCGTTTCGCCCACCGGGAGGCGGCCTCGCTGTGGGAACAGGCGATCGCCGCCTTCGACCGGTCCGGCATCACCCACACTCCCGACAGCACCAGAGAACGTTTGCTGCTGACGCTCAACCTGATCAAGGCGCTGGCGCTCTGCGGCGACATGGCCGCGGCCCGCAGGCGGCGGCGCGAGGCGATGGACGCGGCTCTGCCGCTGGGCAATCTGGAGCTCACGGCCCGGGTGGCGGCCTCCCTGGCCGTGCCGCACAAGGGCATGGCGCGCGACTTCACCCGCACCGCCTGGGAGATCGTCGACGTCGCCGAGCAGGCGCTGGTCGAGCTGCCGGGCGCCGAGCAGTCACTGCGGGCGAGCCTGCTGGCCACGCTCGCCCTGGAGCTGGAGGGCTCGGCCACCCGCCGGGGCGAGCAGGCGTCGCTGGAGGCCGAGGAGCTGGCCCGGCGGAGCGGCGACCCCGCCCTGCTGGCGACCGCGCTGAGCGGCCGGCTGCGCCAGTCCTACGGCATCACCCCGGTCGGCGAGCGCGAGGTCATCGGCCGGGAGCTGCTGGAGGTGGGCAAGACGACCGGCCAGGTCTCGGTCCAGGCCCTGGCCCACCTCGTGCTGATGGAGTGCGCGGCCGCCTCCGGGGCGTTCGCCGACGCCGACGCGCACGTGGCCGCCGCCGAGCGGCTGGCCAGGCAGTACGGCCTGCCCGCGCCGGCGGCCGTCGGCGCCTGGTACGCCGGGCAGCGCCTGATGATCGCCGGTGACTTCGCCGGCGCGGAGCGCGCCTATCGCGACGCCGCCCGGCTGACGGCCAGGGCCGGCATGCTGGAGGGCCGCCAGGACCTGCCGCTGATCACCGCCTTCTGCCTGCACCTGGTCAACGGCCGGGCCGCCGAAATGGTGGAGCCCCTGGCGGAGGCCCACCAGCGCGGGGCCAAGTGGACCCTCGACGCCTACGCGGTGGCCCTGGCCTCGGCCGGGCACATGCGCGACGCGCGGGCGGTCATCGCGGTCAAGACCCCGGTCCGTCCCGACTTCCTCTTCGAGCTGGCGATGATCTGGCGGGCTCTGGCGGGCATGCTGCTGGACGACCGGGAGCGGATGGTCGAGGCATATGACACGCTGAAGCCGTTCGCCGAGCGGATCGCGGGGGCCGGCACCGGCGTGGTGGCGCTGTGGCCGGTCGCCCTGACCCTCGGTGACCTGGCCCTGCGGCTGGGCTTCACCGACGCGGTGAGATCCCACTACGACCAGGCCCTCGCGGTGGCCCAGCGGGTCGGCGTGCCCCGGTGGGTCGAGGCGGCGCAGCGCTCACTCAGCAGCTGACGAGAAACTTCTCGCCGAGCAGCCGGGTGCGGCCGGAGACCGACAGCTCGGCGCGGTACCAGCCTGGGTTGTCGACGATGCTGGGCCGCCACTCGGCGGTCCGGCTCCGGCCGGCGAAGCCGGAGTTCGCGGCGAGGTAGGTCTGCCAGCTCCGGGTGCCCGCGCTCCAGCGCCGCAGGCGCCAGCTGTAGGAGACGGAGCCGCCGGGGCGGGGGTTGTCGATCACGCTCTGGATCAGATACGGCCGGTCGCACGGCCGGGGCGCGGCGAGCGCGCTGACGGCGATCGTGCCGGCGGCCGGCTCCGCGACCGTGACGGCCGGCACCGCCTCCGAGGACAGGGTCACCGCCCGCGCCGGCGCCGCCGCGCCCGCCTGGACCTGGGCGGAGGCGTTGTCGGCCGCCTCCACTCCCGCGTAGGCTCCGGCGAAGGCCAACGTGGCCACCAGCAGCTTCACGACGCTCGCGGTCCCGCTCGCCACCACCGGCGCCACACTGCTACCCGGACTCATTACAGACACCTTTCTCTCGTCACTACAGGTGTATGCCGCGATGGTTGATCTCCGCTTGACGTCCGCTTGCAGGGGATCCGCGTTACCGGATCAGGTAAGCCTGTCCTAATATCAAATGCGGCAGGCCCGAGCGGAGTGGTGGTGATGTTCCAGATGCGATCGCCTGTGACGGGCATCCCTGACCCCACGTCCGCCTCCGTCCTGAACATGCCGCTGTGGCTCTGGGTCCTGCTGGGCGGGATCGCCCTGTTCGGCGTGTTCCAGGTCTACTACTGGGTCGGCTACAAGCTCGGCCCCAGGATCTACGCCTCCCGCCTGGGCCGGAAGGTCGGCGAGGCGAACATCCTCAAGGTGGAGAACGCCGTCCGGAAGTGGGGCGCGCTCGCCGTCTACGGCTGTTTCTGGGTCCCCGGCCTGCGGCACACGCTGCCCTGGGTGGCCGGAGTGCTGCGGATCTCCTACCCCTGGTACGCCGTGGCCAGCGCGCTCGGCTGCCTGACCTGGGTCCCGGTGACGTCCTTCGGCCTCTACTCGGTGATCTGGGGTTGGCTGAGACTGGCCGCCGAGTCACCGCTCCTGGCGGGCGCCGCCGCCGTGGTGGTGATCATCATGGCCGCCGCCCTCGTCCGCCGGCGCCGCCGCCGCAGGGCGGCCCGGCGCGCGGAGGACAGCCTGCCCGTCGGGTGAACCACCGGGATCACCCGGTGTGCCCGGCAGGCGCACATGTCAACGTTTCGGTAGCAGGACTCCCGAGATCCGCATATTGACGGTCGGCTCTGTCACCATGTCTCCCATGCAAACCGGGGGAATACGCCTCATCGTCTGCGCCACAGTGGCCGCTGCCGCCACCGGGCTCCTCACGCCCGTCACACCCGCCCACGCCGGCCAGACCGTTCAGCGGTCGGACCGGCCGGCCACCGCCCACCGGGCCGCCCCGACGGTCTCGGCGCGGGCCGCCTACCTGGTCGACACCGGCACCGGAACGGTCCACTTCAGCAAACAGGCGGCCAGGCGGATGCCGGTGGCCAGCCTGACGAAGATCATGACGGCCTACGTCGTGCTGCGTGAGGCCGGGCTGAACGACACGGTCACCGTCAACGCGGGAGACGTACGGCACGCGGCGACCAACGACGCCACCTCCGCGGCGCTGCGCGCCGGTGAGCGCCTGACCGTCAGGGAGCTGCTCTACGGGGCGATGCTCCCCTCCGGGGCGGACGCCACCCACGCGCTGGCGCGCGTCTACGGGCCGGGCGAGCGCAGGTTCGTGGCCAAGATGAACGCGGCCGCCCGCTCCCTGGGCCTGTCCGGCACCCGTTACGGCAACTCCGACGGACTGCCCGAGCCGAGTCCCGGCTACTCCACCGCCCAGGACCAGGCCCGGCTGGCCGAGGCCGCGCTCGCCGATCCGGTGCTGCGGACCATCGCCGCCACCAGGCGCTACGTCGTGCGCAAGTCGAAGGTGCACCGGGCCCATGTCTGGACCAACACCAACAAGCTGCTCGGCAAGGAGCCCGGCGCCCTGGGCGTCAAGACCGGCTACACCCGGGCGGCCGGCTACTGCCTGTCGTTCGCGGTCGACCGCGACGGCCGCCGGATGATCGGCGTCGTTCTCGGCGACTCCAGCGCCGAGCGGCGCTTCCGGACCGCCGGCCGGTTGCTGAAGTGGGCCGATGACCAGATGGCGGGCGAGGGCGACAGCCGCGAAGACGTCTAGCGGGCCGCCGCGGTTCAGGGTGCGCCCGGGCCGTCAGGTGTCCTCGAAGCGGACCTCCAGGGTCGCGGCGTCCGGTTCCACCGAGCCCAGCAGGGCCTCGCCCTCCTGGGTCAGCTCGGAGACCGCGGTCCCGGACAGGGGCTCGAAGGGGGTCATCCGCAGGACGGCGGCTCCGCGTCTGCGCTCCACCTGCCAGGTGCCGCGCACCGAGCCGTCCCAGAGGAAGGTGGCCCGCACGCGGAGGTTCCTGGTCGTGACGCGCCCGCGGTGCTCCTCGGCCATCAGCCGGGTGCGGTCGGCGTGGGCGAGCACCAGGTTGTCGAAGTCCGGCAGGAACCGCGCGGGCGCCGGGACGTCCTCGTCCGGGCGCGGGGCGTCGGGAAGGTCGAACAGCTCGCGGCCCCGCTCGTCACGGAAGACGCGCAGCCGCGGGCGCAGGCCGTCCAGCACGGCGCGCAGCCCCTTGACCCCGGACCAGGTCTGCGCGTCGGCGGCGGTGGCGGGGCCGAAGGCCGCCAGATAGCGCAGCACCAGCTCCTCGACCGGTCGGCCCGCCGGCTCCGGGCCCAGCCACACGTCCGCCGGCGTGAAGTCCGCCGCCTGCGGGAACGCCCAGCGGTCGTCGGTGGGGACCATGACAATCGGCAGCTGGGTCCGTACGGCGTAGCCGAGCCCGCGCTCGTCGGCCTCGGGGAACTCCTCCTGGAGCAGGGCGCGCAGCGTGGTGAAGTCACGGGGCCGCTCCCGGAGGAGCGCGTGGGCGACGGGGATCAGCCTGTCGAGGTCCAGCCCGGCGAACAGCTCGCCGCGGCCGGTCACCGCCGCGGCGAGCGCCGGCCGCAGCGTCGGCCGGAACGCCGCGTAGTCGGCCGCGCTCACCAGGTGCAGCGTGGCGCGCATCATCGTGGCCCGCACGACGCGGCGCTCGTGCAGGGCCCGGTGCAGGTCCTCCCGGCGGAACCCCTCCACCCGCGTCCACAGGCCGGTGAAGGGATGCCTGGCCTCCTGCGCCTGCATGCCGCCGAGCCGTTCCACCGCCGTGACGACGTCGACTCTCTCCCGCTGGAGCAGCATCTGGCGGGCCAGTGTCGCGCGGTTGAGGCGCCGGGTCGTGAGGATCTCCATGCGCTCATGCTGGCAGCCGTACCTGACACCTGATGGCAGGTACGCGCGTCCGGAGGGCGGATCCCCACCGGCACGACCGGGCGGCGGATCCCCACCGGCGCGGACGCCCCGGCGGCACCCTGGCTACGGCTCGGTACGGCCGGCACCGGGGCGCAGGAGCGAGTAGAGGACCTGGTCGTTCCAGCGCCCGCCGCGCCACTGCGCCTCGCGGATGACGCCCTCCCGCTGGAACCCGGCCTTCTCCAGCGCGCGCTGCTCGCCCAGGTTCCGGAGGTCGGTGAAGGCCTGGATCCGGTGGGCGCGGGTGTGCTCGAACAGGTAGGCGGCGAGCTGCCGCTGCGCCTCGGTCCCGATGCCGCGTCCCTGGAAGCTCGGCCGCAGGCCGATGGCGATCTCCCAGCACCACGAGGTGAGCGGCCGTCCCCAGGACGCCTTGAACCACTCGACGCGCCCGGCCACCTCCTCGCCGGAGCAGACGGTCAGCGTGCCCTGGTCATCGCTCAGCAGGCCCGTCTCGGCGAACGCGCGCCGCTCCCTGCCCGGGGTGCGGTGGCCGAACCACTGGTAGGGCCCCGTGCCCTCCGGGCTGTAGAACTCCTCCTCGAAGATCGTCAGGTCCTTCTCGATCACGGGACGCAACGTTACGCGGGACACAGCGGGATCCTCCTTGACCGGGATCAACGGGTGTAAAGCCTGGCATCACGCCGGAACCGGCGCACCTGGAGCTCCCTGGGGCGGGCCGGCCGGACCGCCGCGCATCAGGCCGTGGCAGGCGATGGCGGCGGCGGCCACCACGTTGAGGGAGTCGACACCCAGGTCCATCGCCGCCGGGCTCATCGGGATGCAGACCGGCCGGTCGGCCTCGTGCAGCCAGCGGGAGGACAGCCCGTCCCCCTCCGACCCCAGCAGCAGGGCGACCCGGTCGGCCATGGCGACCCCGTCGATGGGCGCGGCGGACTGGTCCGGGGTCAGCGCCAGCGTCTGGAAGCCCGCCACGCGGAGCTCCTCCAGGCCGTCGTACCAGTTGGCCATCCGCGCGTACGGGATCGCGAAGACCGCGCCCATCGACACCTTGACCGACCTCCGGTAGAGGGGATCGGCGCAGCGGGGCGACAGGATCACGGCCTCGACGCCCAGTGCGGCGGCGCACCGGAAGATCGCCCCGACGTTGCCGTGGTCGACGAGGTCCTCGAGGACGAGAACGCGCCGGGAGGCTCCGCGCAGGATCTCCCGCACCGCGGGCAGCTCGCGCCGCTCCATCGCGGCGAGCGCGCCCCGGTGCACCGGGAAGCCGGCGATCTTCTCCATGACGTCGTCGTCCACCACGTAGACCCGGTCGCCGAGCCCGTCGAGCAGGTCGGCGAGCGGGTCGGCCCAGCGCCGGGTCAGCAGCACCGACCGCACCGGGTAACCGGCCGCGACGGCCCGGCGGATCACCTTCTCTCCTTCGGCGATGAACAGGCCGTGCTCGGCCTCCAGGCTCTTGCGCAGCTCGACGTCGCGCAGGTTGGCGTAGTCGGCGAGGCGGGGATCCGAGACGTTAAACACCTTCGAATACTGCCATGAGCCGCCTGAGCTGCCACATTCCCGCGTAGAGGAGCAGCAGGGCACCGCAGCCGGCCACCACTCCGGCCCCCACCCTGGTGACCGTCTCGGCCAGTCCGTGGGGCGGGAAGGCCAGTGGCCAGAGCGCCCCGCCCAGCAGGGTGGCGAGGACGGCCGCCAGCAGGACGCCGTAGCGGGTCCGGCCGGAGAGCAGGAGGCGCTCCGGCGGCGCCTGCGGCGGCATCCGGGTCAGCCCGCGCAGGGCCCACCAGGCCACGGCGGCCAGGCCGCCGACGGTGGACAGGTACTGCAGCAGGCGGAAGACCGGCAGGAGCCCGGCCACCCGCGCGTCCAGCCAGTCCCAGCCCCAGAAGGCCGAGCTGTAGTGGTGGGTGAAGGAGTCCCACAGCTTGTGGGTGAAGGCGCCGACGACACCGCCGGCGATCACGGCGGGCAGCTGCCGCAGGCCGTACTCGCCGGGGAACAGCGCGGCGACGCGTCCGGAGAGCCCCGGCGGGAGCAGCGCGGTCAGCGGGTCGCGGAGCAGGCCGTGGAAGAGCGCGAGCAGCACGACGACGGCGAGCGGGGCGATCGTGAGGACGCCCCGGGTGGAGTGCCAGAACGCGTAGTCGGGCAGGAAGGGGAGGAAGATCGGCAGGTCGGGCGCCATCGTGCCCAGGGCGAGGGCCCAGGGGTCCAGCACCCGGCGCGCCCGCGCCGAGGAGAGCAGCGGCAGCACCGCGGCGATGTGGCTGGGCGTGAACGGCACGGACTTCCCCCCGAGGATCTGGGCGCGCTCCCTCCGGGAGACGGCACCGCCCTGGCCGGGAGACTACGCGGTCTCGGCCGGCGCCGAGCGCCTGTGGCTTCACGCCGTCGATCACACATGGTGAAGTGTATGTTGCTTACCGTTGCGACAGGAGGATCCGGGAGGCATCGTGGCTGACCAGATGGTGCTGGCACGGCCCGCGGCGAGCGACGAGTGGCTGCGCGACGCCCGCAGGGCACGCGCGCTCTCCTTGGTCACCCTGGCCTGGCTGGGCGCCGAGAGCGTGCTCGGCCTCGCCGCCGGGCTGGGCTCGCACTCCGTCGCACTCATCGGCTGGGGCACGTCGTCGCTGGTGGAGGCGGCGGCCAGCCTGGTCGTGGTCTGGCGGTTCACCGGATCACGGACCCGCTCGGCCGGGGCCGAGGACCGGGCCCGCAAGGCGGTGGCGGTCAGCTTCTGGCTGCTCGCGCCCTACCTGCTGGTCCATGTGGCGCACGACCTCGACGCCGGGCACCGGGCGGCGCCCAGCCCGCTGGGCATCGCGGTGACGGCGGCCGCCCTGGTCGGCATGCCGTTGCTGGGCCGGGCCAAACGGCGCCTCGGCGCCCGGCTGCACTCGGCGGCGACCACGGGTGAGGGGACCCAGAACCTGCTGTGCGCGCTGATGGCCGCGGGGGTGCTGGCCGGTCTGGCGCTGAACGGCGCCGGGTGGTGGTGGGCCGATCCCGCCGTGGCGGTGCTGCTGGCGGCGGTGGCCGTGCGGGAGGGCCGGAGGGCCTGGCGCGGGCATTCCTGCTGCCACTGAGCTGGGCTTTCGCGCAGAGATCACAGACGTTAGTTACTGTCGCGTAGGGTGATATCCGCACCGTGAGGGGTGTTTTGCCACGGTAAGTGTTCCCAGTACAGTTCCGTGAATGTTGCGGAGAAACTCCCGGTAGGGTGACCCGCTAACTTCAGGACATCGACACCGAAGAAGGCATCGTGGGCGGACGTCACCGGTCGGATGAACTAGAGGACGGCTATGCCTCCCGCCAGGAACCGCCCAGACGGCGCCGTGGCGGGCGCGGCCAGGTGCTGGTCCCGCTGGCCGGATCCGTCGCCCTCGCGGTGCTCCTCGGTGTCGCCGCCTTTGTGATCATCAACCGGGACCGGGGATGCGCCGGCGAGCGGGTCGCGCTGCGGGTCACCGCCTCCCCCGACATCCAGCCCGCCGTGTCCCGGATCGCCGAGCGCTTCAACAAGGCCGGTCACGACGTCGACGGCGGGTGCGCCGACGTCACGGTGGCCGAGGGCGTCCCGGCGACGGTGGCCTCCGGGCTGGCCGGCGGCAAGGCGGCGGCGATGGACGTGTGGATCCCGGACTCCGGGCTGTGGGTGACCAACCTGCGGGCCAAACACCCGCAGGCGCCCGCCGCCGGTGCCTCCGTGGCCCACTCCCCCATCGTCATGGTGGCCTCCGGCTCGGTGGTCCCGAACCTGAAGAAGAGCTTCGGCGAGGCGAGCTGGAGCGGCATGATCAACGCCGCCAACGTGGCCAACGTCGATGGTCCGGGCCGCAAGGTGCGCGTGCTCGCGCCCGACCCCTCCTTCAACGCCGCCGGGCTCGGCGCCCTGCTGGCCGCCTCCGGGGTGGCCAGGGCCTCGGGCACCGGTCAGGCGCAACTGGTCGGAGCGCTCAAGACGCTGTCCGGGTCGGCGGTCCGCGACCAGGACGCGCTGCTGTCCAGCCTCGGCGTCAAGGGCACCCGGGCCCCGCTCGGCATCGCCTCGGAGCAGGGCGTCTGGGCGTTCAACACCACCAAGAAGCCCGAGGTCCCGGCGGTGCCGCTCTATCCGGCCGAGGGCACCCTCAACCTCGACTACCCCATGGTGATCACCACCGAGGACGCCACGGTCCGCAAGGCCGCCGAAGCCTTCCAGAAGGAGTTCGGCACCGAGGCCGCCCGGAAGACACTTCACGACCTGGGCTTCCGGACCCCGGACGGCAAGGGCGGCGCGGCGGTCGCCGACGGCGGCTTCCAGGCCAAGGCCCCCAAGACGCTGCGGACGCCCGACGCCAAGACGGTCGCGCGGATGTCGCAGTCGTGGTCCCGGCTGAACCTCGGCACGCGGCTGCTGGCACTGCTGGACGTCTCCGGCACGATGGCGCTGCCGGTCCCCGGGACCGGCTCGGACCGGATGCGCGTGATCTCCAAGATCGCCATGGAGGGCATGCGGCTGTTCCCGGCCAAGAGCGAGATCGGGGTGTGGGAATACTCGACCCACCTCACCGCGCAGGGCGTGGACTACCGCAGGACGGTCCCGGTCGGACCGCTGACGGAGAACATCAACGGTGTGCTCCGCAAGGACCTGCTCGCCCAGAAGCTCGCCACGATCCAGGCCAAGCCCACCGGCGACACCGGCCTGAACGACACCCTCAAGGCCGCCTACGGGCAGATGACCAAGGAATACCAGGGCGACAAGATCAACACGGTGCTGATCCTCACCGACGGCGCCGGCAACGACGACCCGGAGGGCATCTCCAACGAGGAGATCCTGCAATACCTGAAGAAGACCTACAACCCGGAGAAGCCGGTCAGCATCCTGCTCATCGCCTTCGGCCCGGACGCGGCCAAGGGCAAGAAGCAGATGGACGCGCTGGCCAAGTCGACCGGTGGCGAGGCGTTCATCGCCCGGGACATCCTCCAGGTCCGCAAGTTCTTCCTGGAGGGCATGGAGCGCCGTCTCTGCGCGCCCAACTGCTGACCTTCCTCCCGTACGGCCGGCGTCACACGGGCCCCACCTGTCGCAGTTTTACCAGTTCATACCGTGTCGGCATGGTATCGACCGGTTAGGACAACCCGCCACGGACAGGTGGCGTCCTACGCGTGTGGGGTCTCGGGCATGGCCCGTGAACGCGTACCCGTCTCGCGGGGAGGAATGTCCGTGCCCGGATGGCCGGCCGTCGGCCGAACCGACGATCAGCGACTTGTGGGGGCACTCCGGCGTGCCGACACCACGGCGCCCGCAAAGCTCTACGACTCCTATGCCGAACGTCTCAACGACTACGCCCACTCGCTGCTGGGCGAGCGGGCCGGCGCGGCCGACGCCGTACACGACGCCCTGGTCACCGCCTGCGGACGCGTGGAGCGGCTGCGCGAGCCGGGCCGGCTGCGCCCGTGGCTGTACGCGCTGGTCCGGACCCGGTGCGCGACCGGGGCGCGCGGCCCGGCGCCGACGCCGGTGCTCGACGACCACGACACCCCCGACGACCCCGAACTGGCCGCGCTGGTGCACGAGGCGCTGGCCGAGCTGAGCGGGCAGGAGCGCGAGGTCCTGGAGCTGTCGCTGCGCCACGACCTCAGCGCCGGCGAGGTCGGCACAGTGCTCGGGCCGCGGATCGTGGTCGCGCCCTCGCGCTTCTTGCAGAAGGCGGCGAAGTCGTGCTCGCCCAGCAGGGCGGCCGCGGCCGCGTTCAACCGGTC
>NZ_JBSFPS010000238.1:0-15733 GCF_053588315.1 Streptosporangium sp. NPDC003464
ATCATCGCCTAAGTGTGGGAAACACCGTGTGTCCGGCACAGACCATCACGATATGCCCAGGGAGTTACCCCGGCCTTACCTGACTCTTCGTAGCCTCAACCTCATGGGTATCTGGCAAGGGCCGGACGGCATCGAGGTCGAGGCGATCATGCTTGGCGACCTCCCATGCCTGCGCGTGACCCAGCGGATCGGTGAACAGCGGATGGTGCTCGCTTACTGCATGGACGTGCGCGAGGTCGGCCGGCTCGTGAATCTGGCCGAGCTCGTCGCAGCGTAGGGCCGGCCCCACGAATGATCAAATAAAGATCACAACCTGGTCCGATCCGAGACCGGTGTGAACTTCCGCGGCTCCTGGGACGTCGGACTGGTCAAGGGAGGCCCGTATGGATGTTCTGGACGGCCTCGTTGACGAAGACCTCCGGCTGGAGCTCCTCCTCGTTGAGGCCCTGTACGAGGAGGCGGAACGGCTGGCCGCCCAGCCCGACCGCTGATGAACGGCGGAGAGTGCCCGCCACCTCACCGAGGTGGCGGGCACTCTCTCGCCGCCGGAGGGCGCGGGCGCGGAGCGGACTCGATGGATCCGGGCGCAATAGCGTTAACTATGCCCATGAACAAGCGCGAGCTGATCGAGAAGGCCGCGGCTGAGGCCGGACTCAGCCGGCGGCAGACCGCCGCCGCTCTGGAGGCGATCCTGGGGACCATCCAGACGGCCGTGGCATCCGAGGACAAGGTCGCCATCCCGGGTTTCGGGTCCTTCGAGATCGTGCACAAGCCGGCGCGGACCGGGCGTAATCCGCAGACCGGCGAGCCTCTGGAGATCGCCGAGACCTGGACGGCCAAGTTCAAGCCGAGCCCGGGGTTCATGGGCCTCATCCGCCAGCGCAAGAAGGACTGAGCTCCCCCACGGAGGTCCCCTCACCGGTCACCGGGCGGAGACGGGCCGCGGACGGCGACGGCCCCCGGGGAGGTGTCCACTCCCCGGGGGCCTGGGTGCCGCCATGTCGCGGCGTCAGCGCGTTTAAGAGGGCCGGTCATTCATAACGATGTCGTGCTCTGCCATTAAGCTACGAACGCATGTGGAGCGTCCAGCGGGACTCGAACCCACACCCGACCATCACTGCCTTCCCTCGGTCGATCTGACGCTCGGCGGCGAATGCTGAACCTGGAGCGAGAGTCTGAGCTTGAGCGGCCGCCTCTACCAGTTGGGCCATCCCGGCGCGGACGGTGCCGGGAGAGGGACTCGAACCCCCACTTGAACCGCGTGTCAGTCTGACATTTCAGTTTCAGCTTCCGCGCTTTCGCGCGTCCCCGCGCTCCCACGGGGAGTCTTGAAGGCTACCCCAGGAGGTAGCCGAACACCTTCTCGCCGATGCGCTGGTCGACCACCTCGGTGCCGTTGGCCTCCTCGCGGGCGAACTTCACGGCGTCCTGGAGCCTGGTGACCCGCTCCAGGAGCTCGTTGACCCGCTTGCGCGGGACGGCGCCGGAGAAGGTGACCTTGGTCCAGAAACCGACCACGATGTCCTCGTGGTAGACCTCGACCTGGGCCGGGTGCTTGTCGGTCGCCTCCGCCTTGACGTGGTTGCGGGGCACCTTCTTGGTCCGGGTCGTCTTGACCGGCTCGGTCCGCCAGCAGTCGGTCGACTGGTCCAGCGTCCACGTCTCCGCCGCGTCGAGGACGGGCAGCTTGGCGACGAAGGTGTGCAGGTCGACCAGCTGCTTCTCCAGGAAGAGCAGGTAGGTGACCGGCACGTTCTCCAGCAGGGTGGCGCCGTCCACCCTGACGTCGGCCCGCGCGACGCAGTTCGCCCAGTCCTTGGTGGCGGTCACGTCGAACAGCCGGGTGAGCGTGGTGCCGAGCTGCTTGAGCAGGTCCTCGGCCTGGACCTGCACGCGTGTGGACTCGGCCGGCAGGTGCTCGCCCTCGTCGTCGATGGGCTGGTAGGTCCGGGAGATGCCCGACAGCAGGGTGTTCTTCTGGACCGTGTGGTACGCGTCGGTCACCTTGCGCTGGGCGTCGGACTTGACGCCCTTCTCCACGGCGAGGATCTGGTTCAACTTGGTCGCCATGGATGTAACGCTATCGGGAAGATCACCCGCTCTCATCCCTTTTATCAACCGGCTTCAGCTTTCGGCGGCCGGCCCCGGCGGTGGGCGGCCCGCGCTCAGTGCCGTACGGCGCGGGCGTACCAGCGGCCGTCGAGGTTGTCGATGCGCAGCGTCCGCCCGAAGCACTCCGACAGGTTCTCGCCGGTCAGGATCTCCGCCACCGGCCCGGCCGCCTGGATGCGGGTGTCACGCATCAGCAGGGCGTGGGTCGTGGTGGCCGGGACCTCCTCCAGGTGGTGGGTGACGGTGACCGTGGTCAGCGCCGGACGGGTCGCGGCCAGGTCTTCGACGGCGGTGATCAGGTCCTCGCGGGCGGGCAGGTCGAGCCCGGCGAACGGCTCGTCCAGCAGCAGCACCACCGGGTCGGCCATCAGCGCCCTGGCCACCCGGATCCGGGCCCGCTCCCCCTGGGAGCAGACGCGGAAGAGCCGGTCGGCCAGATCCTTGCAGCCCATGTCCGCCAGCAGATTGTGCGCCCGCTCGTGCTGGGCCGGGCCGTAGCGGTCCCACAGGGGCGCGCTGGTCCCGGTGTGACCGGTCAGCACGACGGTGTGCGCGGTGGCGTTCTCCTCCTCCAGCAGCTCCTCGTCGACGAGCCGCTGGCTGGCCGCGACCAGACCGATGTGACGGCGCAGCTCCCTGAGGTCGACCCTGCCCAGCCGCTGGCCGAGCACGGTCGCGGCGCCCTCCGTGGGATGCCGTACGGCGGCGGCCAGCGACAGCAGCGTGGTCTTGCCCGCCCCGTTGGGACCCAGCACCACCCAGTGCTGGCCGTACTCGACCCGCCAGTCGATGCCCGCCAGGAGAGTCCGTCCGACCGCCCGCACCCCGACACCGCTCAGCTCCACCGCGCCGGGCACGGACTGCTCCATCGGTCTCCCCCTCCGGTTCGATACGCGCCGATTACCCTAACCGATGCGGCAGTTTGCCTCCTTGCCCCGTCCGCGCGGCGACAGCCCGGTGGACCTCCCGCCGGGGCGGCTCGGGGCCGGAGCGGGCGCCCCGTGCTCCCCGTGTTCCCCGGGCCCTCAGCCCTCAGCCTCAGCCGCCGATCTGCGCCGAAGGGCTCGTGCCCGGCGGAGGCGGGGACGTGGGCGCCGTCACCGACGGGGCCGGCGACGGCGCCGGGCTCTCCCCGTCGCCGGTCTGCGGGATCTGGGTGAAGGACGGCTTGGGACTGCCCGGCGTGGCCGGGCAGTCGTCGCCCCTGCCCCTGCCCTTGGCCGTCGCGTCCGCGCAGGTCCGTGGCCCGCTCCCGCCGGGCGGGCCGTCACTGCCCTGCGAGCGGCCGGGCCGGGGCTCCTCGCGCTCGCCGTCGGCCGCGGGCACCGAGGCCGCGGGCACCGAGACGGTGCGGGTCGCGGTGACCAGGACCGTGGAGGGCGTCATCACCGGCGTGGTCCGCGGCCTGCCGCCCGGCGGGCGGGCGGCGCGGGAGGCGGGGTCCGCGGTGCGCTCCTGGACCGGGATCACCACCGGCACCCGGCCGGGGGTGCCGGAGCCGTCCTCGACACCGCCTCCTCCGCCCCCTCCGCCCCCTCCGCTCCCGGCGGCGACCACCGTGACGGCCGCCATGGAGACCGTGGCCAGCGCCGCGAAGCTCGCCTGCGACAGGTGCGCGCTCCGGCGCGGCGCCCGGCGGGAACCCCTCGTGGGGGCCGAGGGCTCCCGGACCGGTCCGGCGGAGGCGGGGACGTGGGCGCCGTCTGCGGACGGGTGGGGGACGCGCCGTGGGCGGCCGTCCCCGGTCAGGTGGGACAGCTGCCATGGGCGGCCGTCTCCGGTCAGGTGGGACGGGGGGTGCGCCCGCCCGCCCTCGGGCGGGTGGCGCACCGGCGTCCAGATCTCCGCCAGCACCTCGGCCACCGCCACGCGGAGGTCCCGCGGAGCGCCCACGCCACCCGCCGCGAGCAGCGCGCCGAGCAGATCGGCGGCCCGGGGCCGGTGCGCGGGGTCCTTGGCCAGGCACGCCTCGACGGCCGGGCGCAGCAGGGCGGGCACCGAGGCGGCGCGCGGCGGCTCGACCATGATGCGCCGGGCCACCGCGTCGGGCTCGCCGGCGCCGAAGGGGTGGTGACCGGTGGCCGCGTAGGCGATCAGGCAGCCCCAGGCGAAGACGTCGGAGGCCGGCAGCGCGGAGCCGCCGACGAGCCGTTCGGGGGCCACCCAGCCGGGGCTGCCCATGACCTGCCCGGCCTGCGTGTGCGTGGCGAGGGCGCCGACGTCCCTGGCGATACCGAAGTCGATCACACGGGGCCCGGTGTCCGACAGCAGCACGTTTCCGGGTTTGAGGTCGCGGTGGACCAGCCCCGCCTCGTGCACCGCCACCAGCGCGGCGGCCACCCCGAGGGCGGCGCCGTAGGCCAGGTCCGGGGTGAGCGGGCCCTGCTCGGACACCACCTGGGACAGCGCCGGCCCGGGGATGTATTCGGAGACCAGGTAGGGGCGGCCCCGATCGGTGCCGTCCTCGACCACGGCGGCGGTGCAGAAGGGGACCACTCGCCGGGAGAATTCCACTTCCTCCGCGAAACGGGCACGGAGCGTGGGATCGTGGAGATGCACCGGATGCGGCGTCTTGAGGGCCACCACCCCGCCCTGCGGGTGTTCGGCCAGATAGACCACGCCCATGCCCCCCACGCCGAGGCGGCCGAGCAGGAGGTAACGGCCGATGATGACCGGGTCCCCGACGGTCAACGGCCGCACACCGGGCGGCATGCCGTTCATGGGGCCAGTTCCGCCACGTGCCATCCTGGATGAGCCTCTCATGTACGCGCTACGGCAAGCACACTGTGGCGGCATCCGAGAGGGCTTCGCTCCCGACCTGTCACAAGGGATATGACAGGTAAGGCGAATCATCCCTCGGGGTAAGTCACCGGTGATGTCCCGGATGCGTGCTGAGGCCCGCTGTGACGGCGTGACCGGGGCGGGGCGCGCCCGTCAGGCCGCGGCGGAGCCGGGCTCGGGCCGCACGGACGTGTCGCGGTCGGCGGCGGGGCCGGACCGCGGGGGAAGGTCCTGAACGGCGAGATCGGGTCCGGCGGGGACCTGAATCGGGAGGTCCTGAACCGGAAGGTCCTGAACGGCGGCGACCTGAACGGCGAGGTCCTGAGCCGGAAGGTCCTGAACCGGGAGGTTCTGAACCGGGAGGCCCTGAGCCGGAAGGTTCTGAACGGCGGTGAGAAAGCGGGCGATGTGCCGGAAGACCCGGCGGGCCTCGGGGACGAGGTCGGCGAGGATGGCGAAGACGTGGGGCATCCGGCGCCACTCCTCGTAGGTGACCGGGACCCCGTGCGCGCGGGCCCGCTCGGCTACCCGGCGCCCCTCGTCGCGGAGGACCTCGGTGGAGCCGGTGACGATCATCAGCGGCGGCAGGCCGGTGTAGTCGCCGAAGACCGGGGAGACCAGGGGGTCGCGAGGGTCGAGGCGGGCGGTCCAGCGGCGGGCGAGCCAGCCGACCCGGCCCGCCGGGATCATCGGGTCGAGCAGGCGGTTGACCCGGCGGGGCACGTCGGTGAGGTCGGCCCACGGCGACAGGCAGACCGCGGCCGAGGGCAGCGGCAGCCCCCTGTCACGCAGGGCCAGCAGCGTGGCCAGGGTGAGGTGGCCGCCGGCGGAGTCACCGGCGAACAGGACGCGCGCCGGGTCGTAGCCCCACTCCAGCAGGCACAGGTAGGCCGCTATCGCGTCTTCGAGCGACTCGGCCGGCGTGTGGACCGGGCCCTGGCGGTAGTCGACGGCCAGCACCGGGCACCGGGCGGCGGCCGACAGACGCCAGGTGATCGGCCGGTGCGTGGCCGGGGAGCAGAGGAAGTAGCCGCCTCCGTGGAAGTACAGCACCACCCTGCTCTCGTCGAGCCCCTCCCCGAGGTCCCCGTCAGCCCCGCTCCGCTGCCCGTCAGCCCCGCTCCTCCCGTCAGCCCCGCTCCGCTTCCTGGCGCCCCCGTCGGAGCCGCTCCGCTGCCCATTCCTCCCGTCAGCCCCGCTCCGCTGCCCGGCGCCGTCGCGGGAGCCGGCCCCTGGGGCGCCGCTCCCGTCGAGCCAGGGGGCTCCGCCCCCGTCGGCCCTGGACCGGCCGCTCCCGCCGGACTCGGGGCCGCCGCCGGGCGGCCGTCCGGCGCGGACCCACTCGCCGGAGCACGACCCGATCTCCCCCTGCACTACGCTCACGTGGGCGGGCAGGGGGAGCGGCACCCTGCCCGCCAGCGCGACGAGGCGGGAGGCCGCCACGAAGCCGGCGTCGGTTCTCAGCAGCAGGCCGGAGATCGGTTTGAGCGTGCCACGCAGGACCGTGTTGAGGGCTGCGGCCTGCCAGCTCACGGGGTAGCCGGGGCAGACGTCCACGTCGATCTCATCGCGCATGCGGGCCTCCGACAAGGAGGATTCCCGCAGAATATCCTTCTATTCCAGCGGTAACCGTATCGTGTCGATCACGGCCACATGCCGGCCCGCCCCGCTCGCGCTTACGACGGCACCGGCCCCCACCCGCGGCCCCAGGCCGGACCGCCCGCCACCGGTAAATACGTTGCCGCCACCGAGGGCGCCGAGGAGGATAGGAGGGTTGCCCTGACGCCCATGAGGAGGCCGCCTTCCTGCTCTATGTGCGCATCGCCGGATACGGCTTCCGCCGCCACTCCGCCTACCGCGCCGCCGCCTTCGCCGGAGCCTTCACCAACACCGTGTTCGGGATCCTCCGGGCCTACGTCCTCATCGCCCTCTGGGAGGCCCGTCCGGGACTCGCCGGATACGACGTCGCCGACGCCGTCACGTTCTGCTTCCTCAGCCAGGCGTTCATCGGCCCCATGCAGGTCTTCGGCGGCGGGCTGGAGATCGCCGGGCGGGTCCGCAGCGGCGACATCGCCGTCGACCTCATCCGGCCGGCGTCCCTGCAGATGTGGAGCCTCGCCGACGACCTCGGCCGGGCGGCCTACCTGTTCCTGCTGCGCAGCCTGCCGCCCACCGTCGTCGGGGCCGCGCTGTTCGGGCTCGTCACCCCGGCCGACCCGGCGACCTGGCTGTTCTTCGCCCTCTCCTGCACGCTCGGGGTGGTCGTCAGCTTCGGCTGGCGCTATCTGATGGCGCTGTCCACCTGCTGGATCGTCGACGACCGGGGCCCCCAGTCGCTGTCGCTGGTGATGACCTTCTTCTTCAGCGGCATGGTCCTGCCGCTGAACCTGTTCCCCGGCTGGCTCGGCACCCTGGCCGGCGCGCTGCCCTGGTCGGCGATGGTCCAGGTCCCCGCCGACGTCTACCTCGGCAAGCGGGACGTCCTGGAGGCCCTGGCGTTCCAGGCCGCCTGGGCGGTGGCGCTGCTGGCCCTGGGCGCCCTGGTCACCCGGGCCGCCCGGCACAAGGTCGTGATCCAGGGTGGGTGACGACGTGACCACCGCGAGACACCGGACAGGCATGACCACCGCGGAACACCGGGCAGGCATGACCGCCGCGGGAGACGGGACAGGAGGGAGCGCCTGATGGTCAGGACCTATCTGCTGCTGGCCTGGACCTGGCTGAGGGCCTCGGCTCAGTACCCTGGACCGCTGATCATGATGGCGGCCGGCTCGTTCGCCGTCAACGCGCTGGACGTCCTGGCGATCTGGGTGATCTTCGAGCACACCGGGACGCTGGCCGGCTTCGGCCTGGCCGAGGTGATGCTCCTGTACGGGACCGCGGGCCTGTCGTTCGCGCTGAGCGACATGCTCTTCGGCAACGTCGACCGGCTCAGCCAGCACATCAGGGCCGGCACCTTCGACACCATGCTGATCCGCCCGGCCAGCCCGTTCGTCCAGATAGCCGTCGACCGCTTCAGCGTGCACCGCTTCGGCAGGATCGCCCAGGCCCTGGTCGCGCTCGGCATCGCCCTGTCCCGGCTCGACATCCCCTGGAGCAGGGCGTGGATGATCCCGGTGATGATCGTGTGTGGGGTGGTCATCTTCGCCTCGATCTTCGCCCTCGGCGGCGCGCTGCAGTTCCTGCTGACCGACGCTCCCGAGGTGGCCAACGCCTTCACCTACGGCGGCAGCACGCTCACCCAGTATCCGCTGAGCGTCTACGGCGAGGAGCTCGTCAGGGGCGTCACCTTCGTCATACCGCTGGCGTTCGTCAACTGGCAGCCCGGACTGTTCGTGCTGGACCGGCAGGACCCCTTCGGCCTGCCGCCCGGGCTGCGCTTCGCCGCGCCCCTGGCGGCCCTGGTGCTCGCCGCCGCCGCCGCGCTCGCCTGGCGGGCGGGCATCCGCCGCTACCGCTCAACGGGGAGTTGATCACATGATCGAAGTCGACCGGGTCGGCCGCTCGTTCACCGTGGGCCGCCGCCGCACGCGCACGACCGTGCACGCCGTACAGGATCTGTCCTTCACCGTCGAGGCCGGGGAGTTCGTCGGCTATCTCGGCCCCAACGGCGCGGGCAAGTCCACCACCATCAAGATGCTCACCGGCATCCTCGCCCCCACCTCCGGCCGCATCCAGGTGGCCGGGCTCGACCCGGCGCGCCGCCGTACGGCTCTCGCCCGCAAGATCGGCGTGGTCTTCGGCCAGCGGACGACACTCTGGTGGGACCTGCCGCTGAAGGACAGCTTCGAGCTGATCCGCCACCTTTACAAAGTAGATCGAGTTGACTTCCGCCGCAGGCTGGACGAGCTGACCGGCCTGCTCGGCCTCGCCGAGTTCGTCGACACGCCGGTCCGCCAGCTCAGCCTCGGCCAGCGCATGCGGGGCGACATCACCGCCGCCCTCCTCCACTCCCCCGCCGTGCTGGTGCTCGACGAGCCCACGATCGGCCTCGACGTGGTCAGCAAGGCCGCCATGCGCGAGTTCCTGCGCCGCCTCAACGCCGAGCACGGCACCACGGTCCTGCTCACCACCCACGACCTGGGCGACATCGAGAAGCTCTGCCGCCGCGTGATGCTCATCGACCACGGCCGCCTGACCTTCGACGGCACCCTCGACGACCTGCGCGCCACCGCCCCCGAGGAGGACTCCATCGAGGACGTGGTCGCCCGCCTCTACACCGGCTGACCGGCCGGACCTCCCGCCGCCCGGACGTCGTGCAGGTCGCGGGCGGACATCACCGCGTTGACGTTGCGCTCGGCCCAGTCGGTGACGGCCCGCAGCGGCTCCTGGAGCGACTGGCCGAGCTCGGTCAGCGTGTATTCCACCCGGGGCGGGACCTCGGCGAAGACCCTCCGGGTCAGCAGGCCGTCGCGCTCCATCGCCCGCAGGGTCTGCGTCAGGACCTTCGGCGTGACGCCGCCGATCGTGTCGCGCAGCTCGGTGAACCGGCGCGGCCCCCCGTGCAGGCTCAGCACCACCAGCACCGACCACTTGTCGCCGATGCGGTCGAGCACCACCCGGGTGGGGCAGGACGGGTCGAAGGAGTCTCCGTTCAGCATGGTTTCCAATGTATATCAATAGCACTTTGAAGTAACCAGTATCCAATGGATACGGTCAAGCCGACAGCACGTTTCAGGAGGTCGAAGATGAGAATTCTGCTGATCGGCGCCAGCGGCATGATCGGGAGCCGGGTCGCCGCGGAGGCTCGCGCCCGAGGCCACGAGGTCACCGGCGTCACCCGCAGGGGCACGGCGGGGACGGCGGTCGCCGACGCCTCGGACCCGGCCGCGATGGCCCGGCTCGCCGCCGGTCACGACGCGGTCGTGTCGGCCGTCGCCCCGCCGCGGGACGGCTCCGAGCCTTCCGGCCCGCTGCTGGCGGCCGTCCGCGGCCTGCTCGGAGGGCTCCGCGAGGCGGGCGTGCGCCGCCTGGTGATGGTCGGCGGCGCGGGCAGCCTGGAGGTGGCGCCGGGCGCGCGGCTCGTCGACAGCCCGGACTTCCCCGAGATCTACCGGAGCGAGGCCCTGGCCCTGGCCCAGGCGCTGGAGCTGCTCCGGGCCGAGGCCGGGGACCTGGACTGGACCTACATCTCCCCGGCCATCGTCATCGAACCCGGCGAGCGCACCGGGAAGTTCCGGCTGGGCGGCGACCAGGTGCTCGTCGACGACCGGGGCGACAGCTTCATCTCCGCCGAGGACTACGCCGTCGCCCTGGTCGACGAACTGGAGAACAGCCAGGCCGTCAGGCGCCGGATCACCGTCGCCCGCTAGCGCGGCGGCCGCGCCACGCCCCTCGCGCGTCGCCAGGACGGCACCCGCCGGATCGAAGGACGGCGCCTCGATGCGCATGCGGCCGGGCGCGGGCTCCGGCGCATGCGGTCGATACAGTGCTGGTGAGCCGGCGCATGCCGGTCGCCACGCTCGGAGACACCGCCCGGCCCGCCGCGGTCGCATCGAGAGGATCCCCGTGACTGAGCCCGCCCGCTCCTGGCCACACCTGCTCGCGGCACTCCTGCGCGGGCACGACCTCGACGCGGACGACACCCGATGGGCCATGCGGCAGGTCATGGACGACGCGGCCGGCCCCGTCCAGCTCGCCGGGTTCCTGGTCGCCCTGCGGGCCAAGGGTGAGAGCACCGCGGAGCTCCGCGGAATGCTCGACGCCCTCATGGAACGGGTCGTGCCCCTCCCGGTCGACGGCGCGGACGTCGTCGACATCGTCGGTACCGGCGGCGACGGCGCCCACACCGTGAACGTGAGCACCATGGCGGCGGTCGTCGTCGCCGCCGTCGGCGCCCCGGTCGTCAAGAACGGCGGCCGATCGGTGTCCAGCAAGGCCGGTTCCGCCGACGTCCTCGAAGCCCTGGGCCTGCCGCTCGATCTCACGCCCGACGGCGTCGCCCGGTGCCTGCGCGAGGTCGGCATCGGCTTCACCTTCGCCCCGCGCTTCCACCACGGCCTGCGTCACGCCCTCCCGGTGCGCAAGGCGCTCAGCGTCCCCACCGCCATCAATTACCTGGCGCCGCTGACCAATCCCGCCGGTCCCCGCGCCGCCCTCGTCGGCTGCTCCGACTCCGCCCTCGCCCCGGTCCTGGCGGGTGTGCTCGCCGAACGGGGCGTCAGCGCCCTGGTCGTGCGCGGGGCGGACGGCCTCGACGAGATCACCACCGCCGCGCCCACCGACGTCTGGATCGCCGGCAACGGCGGCGTCCGGCAGGAGACGCTGGACACCGCCGACTTCGGACTCGCGCGCAGCGCGCCGGACGCGCTCCGCGGCGGTGACGCCGCCTACAACGCCTCGGTCGTCCACCGGGTCCTGACCGGCGAGCCGGGCGCCGCCCGCGACGCCGTCCTCGCCAACGCGGCCGGAGCCCTCGCCGCCCACCGCGACCTCGGCGGAGGTCTCCGCGACGCCTTCGCGACCGGTCTGCGGGAAGCGCGCCACGCCGTCGACAGCGGCAACGCCATCGCCACCCTCGACAACTGGCTGAAGCTCGCCTCGTCCCTGGCCGGCGGCGCCGACGGACCATGACCGGCCGCGGGCGCGCCCTCGGAAGGGGTTCCCGAGCGGTAAACGCGCTCCGTACTGCATGCGTCACATCTGGTGTATGCGACATCTGTCGCAAGGGAGCGCGCCGGACACGGAAGGGAACCCATGCTGCCATTAAGCGGTGTGACCCAGCAGGAGCCGTTCACCCACCCCCATCTCCCCCAGCCGCCACTCCGCACGACGCTGCACCGGATGGTACGGCGGGCCTACGGCCGGGTCCGGGCAGCGGACCTGGGCGCGCTACGGGTCGCGCTGGGCAGCACCGGCGTGGACAACTACGCCCGGACCGCGGCCCCGCTGGACTACACGACCACGGCGGCCGACGACACGCTGGAGAAGCTGATCGCGGTCTTCGAGGACAAGACCCCGTACGTCATGCAGGCGGGAGCCCGGCAGAACCAGCCGCCGAACGGCAACGGCCAGACGGTGCTGAAGACCATGGTGGACGAGGTGGTCACCGTTCACACCCAGGTCGCGGCCGGCAACGCCGACGGGCACATCATCGCCGTCTTCGGCCTGCCGGACAACACCAGGGTGCCGGAGATCAGGAAGGTGTTCACCGAAGCCGCCGAAGGGCTGCAGAGGCTCTACGACAACCGGCTGATCCTGCTGGACCGCCGCGGTGACCTGGCCATCCAGGGTGCCGGCGCGACGTCCTCGCCCAGGTCGATGACCGTTCCCGACGCGTTCGCGGACGCCCGTACCAACGATCGGGTCCGCACCCTGATGCACGAGTCCTTCCACGTCGCCCGCACGGAGATCACGGATCACGTCTACTTCGGCGTGCCGGGCTTCGCGACGGCCGACTGGGGGACCATGAGCACCAACGCCGACCACTACGCCGAGGTGGCCAGGCGCCACGCGGGCCTGAACCTGCCCGTGCCCGCGCCGCTCGCCGTGCTCGGCCCGCCGGCCGGCCCGGCCCTGACGCTTCCGCAGGAGGCCAAGGTGCGCCAGGCGGTGGCGGAGGCGCAGGAGCGGCTCACCCGGGGCTGGGCCCGGTCGTTGTGGGTGTGGCAGAACATGGGATACGTGCAGCGCTACCAGAACTCCTACGTGTGGCTGGGTGCCGCGCCGACCGAGCTGCTGCTCCGGCAGCTCATGCTGGAGTCGCAGCAGACCTCTATGACCCTGCACCACGGGACCGGCGGCCGCGCCACCACTCGGGCCGACGTCCCGCCGGTGCTCCCCTCCGTCACCGCGTACGATCTCGCGGTGATGGAGGAGGTCCTGGCCGACCTGCACCAGCTGGTGGGCTGGGGCCGCGGGCAGAACACCGTGCAGGTGCTGTCGGCCGGGGCGGCCCTGCCCGCGGCGCACGCGGCCTACCTGTGGGCCGCGGACGTGACGAACGCGGCGACGCCCATGACCAACCTCGCCGACCAGCTCGTCAGTCAGGCGACGCAGTCGCTGGCCGATCCCTGGCTGCCGACCCCCGCCGCGCTCAAGACCCTCGTGGACGGCATGCGCGTCCGCTACGGGCAGCTCTAGCGGGTCCGGCCGGCGGCCGCTCCGGTGGCGGGCCGCATCACCGGTCATGGACTCCAGACCATCGTCCGCCGGTGAAGTCGCTCGCCACCGTGCCCGAGGCCGGGGACCAGCGGGGTCGGGCCGTGGCCGGTGAAGCCCACGCGTTCGAAGAACCGCACCGCACGGGTGTTCTCGACCAAGGTCTGCAGGTGGCACCCGGGGATCCGGCCCGTCCGAGCCGATCGAACCATCGGTTCATCAGCTCGCCGGCGGCGCCGGGATCACGGGGGGCGCCGACCACGGCGAGGGGCTCGCCGAGGTGCTCGCCCCCGGACGCACCCCGTCCTGTCGGCCATGATGCGCTCCGGGCCGCTGAAGCAGTCCGAGGGCTGGACGGAGGACGCCGACTTCCGGTCCGGCCTCGACCTCCTGCTCGACGGCATCGAGGCGCTGATCGCCCGGCGCGCGTCTCAGCAGGGCGGGTGAACGCCTCCGTCCCGCGCCGCGGCGGGCCCCGCCACGGCAGGTCCCGCGTAGCGCCCGCCGCCACCGTGGCCCGGCGCGTCTCAGCCACGGCGATACCGGGTGAAATTCATAGATGACCACAAGGCGGAAGGTAGGTTAGCCTAACTTTATCTTTGCCTCCGGCGGGTGACCGCAGTCACAGGGAGAGCCGAACGATGATCGATCCCTTCCGCATCTTCCATGTGCGGGTGAGCAGGCTGGCCCGGCTCAGCCCGTCCTTCCTGCGCGTGACCTTCACCGGGGACGACCTCCACCTTTTCGCCGACAACGGGCTGGACCAGCGCATCAAGCTCATCCTGCCGCTGCCCGGCCTCGGGCTGACCCCGCTGCCGACCGGCCCCGACTGGTACACCCGCTGGCGCGAGCTCCCCGACGAGTCGCGCAACCCCGTGCGCACCTACACCGCCAGGGCGGTCCGGCCCGATCTGCGCGAGGTCGACGTCGACGTCGTCGTCCACGAGCTGCACGACGACTCCGGCCCCGTCGCCCGCTGGGCCCGCGACGTACGGCCCGGCGACGAGGCCGCGCTGTTCGGCCCCGACGCCCGGCACGACGGCGAGCACGGCGGGCTGGAGTTCCGCCTGCCCGCCGGGGACGGCCCCGTGCTGCTGGCCGGCGACGAGACCGCCGTGCCGGCGATCACCGCGATCCTGGAGCGCATCCCCCGCCACTGCGCGGGCGAGGCGCTGCTGGAGGTGCCGCACGGGGCCGACGTCATGGACGTCGACGCGCCGAGCGGGCTGACCGTCACCTGGCTGCCGCGCGACGGCTCCGGCCACGGCAGCCGGCTGGTGCCCGCCGTACGGGCCGCCGCCGGCCGGCTGCTGCCCTCGCTGCCCTCCCCCCGGCAGTTCACGGACGTGGACGTCGACGTGGAGGAGCTGTGGGAGGTGCCGGAGGAGGAGACGCCGGCGCCGCAGCGGATGTACGCGTGGCTGGCCGGCGAGGCGGCCGTCATCAGGACGCTCCGCCGCCATCTGGTCGCCGAGCGCGGGCTGGACCGGCAGTCGGTGGCGTTCATGGGTTACTGGCGGATGGGCCGCTCCGAGCAGCACTGACCGCACCCCGGGGCCGGTCCGGGCGAGGTCCTCGGGACGGCGGGCGGCGCGGCGGCTCCCGGATGTCGCGACGTGCCCGGCAGGCCGGCGGTGCCCCGACGGCGGCACGCGGACCCCCGACGCGGCCTCGGCGGAGGCTGGTCCGTGACCATAAACATAGGCTAGCCTTACCTAAGTTTCATGGTCGGCTGTTCCAGAGGGGTGCGGGTGGGCATGACGGGTCCGTCGGGGCGGGACGTGCTGAGGCGCGCGGTCAAGGGGCAGCGGCGGGACGTCGCGCTCGGCTCCCTCCTGGGGGCCGGGCACCAGGCCGGGGAGGCGCTGGTCCCGGTCCTGATCGGCGTCGTGATCGACCAGGCCGTCGCCAGGGACGACGCGGGCGCGCTGCTGCGCTGGCTCGCGATCCTGGCCGTGGTCTACGTGGGGCTGTCGTTCAGCTTCCGCTTCGGCGCCCGCGCCGGGGAACGGGCCGCCGAGCAGGCCGGTCACACGCTACGCGTCGAGCTCGTACGGCGCGTGCTGGACCCCGGCGGCGGGGCCGAGAACGGCCGGCTGCCCGGCGCCCTGACCACCATCGCGACCGAGGACGCCAAACGGGTCGGCGCCGTGAACATGGCGCTGATGTTCGGGATATCGGCGTCCGTGGGGCTGCTGGTGGGCACCGTGGTGCTGCTGCGGACCTCGGTGCCCCTCGGCCTGACGGTGCTGCTGGGGACACCGGTGCTGCTGTGGCTCGGTCACCTGCTGAGCAAGCCGCTGGAGCACCGCAGCGAGGCCGAGCAGGAACGGGCCGCACACGCCTCGGGCGTCGCCGCCGACCTGGTGGCCGGGCTGCGGGTGCTCAAGGGCATCGGCGCGGAGTCCGCGGCGGTCGCCCGCTACCGGCGCACCAGCCGCCGATCGCTTGCGGCCACCCTGCGGGCGGCCCGGGCGCAGTCCCTGCAGAGCGGCATGGTGCTCGCCCTGACCGGGGGGTTCATCGCCGTCGTGGCGCTGGTCGGCGGGCGGCTCGCCGCCCAGGGCGACATCAGCCTGGGGCAGCTCGTGTCGGCGGTCGGGCTCGCGCTGTTCCTGCTCGGGCCGCTGGAGACGTTCTCCTGGGTGAACGCCGAGTTCGCCCAGGCCGCCACCCCTCTGATTCCGATCTTGGTGTCGCTGGCGCTCAATCTGCTCAATTCGCTGGTGCCCGCCGTGGC
>NZ_JBSFPS010000239.1:0-15674 GCF_053588315.1 Streptosporangium sp. NPDC003464
GCACGCCGACGTGTGCGTCATCGGTTGCAAGGACCCGGCCGTGCTGAGCGCGCTCGACGGCGCGGGAGACCGTACGATCATCGACCTCGTCCGCCTTCCCGACGCCGAGGCGCGCCGGGCACATCCTGGATACGTGGGCCTTGGCTGGTAAAGCACTCATCCTCGTCGAGAACCTCTCCGTGCCGTTCGACCGGCGGGTGTGGCAGGAAAGCACCACACTGCGCGACGCCGGCTGGGACGTGCACGTCATCTGCCCCCAGGGCACCAGACGCGACACCGAGCCGCGCGTCGAGATAGACGGGGTGAAGATCTACCGATATCCGCTGCGGGCGGCGACCGGCGGCCCGCTCGGCTACCTGCAGGAGTACGGCTCGGCGCTGTGGCACACCTTCCGGCTCGCCCGGCGTGTCGGGCGGGTCGACGTCGTGCACGCCTGCAACCCGCCGGACCTGCTGTTCCTCGTGGCGAGGATGCTCAAGCGGCGCGGCGCGCGGTTCGTGTTCGACCAGCACGACCTGGTGCCCGAGCTCTACCTGTCCCGCTTCGACCGCGGCAAGGACTTCCTCTACCGGGCCGTGTGCCGGCTCGAACGGCTCACCTACCGGGCGGCCGACGTGGTCATCGCGACCAACGAGAGCTACCGCGAGGTCGCGATCACCCGGGGCGGCAAGCGGCCCGAGAAGGTGTTCGTGGTGCGCAGCGCGCCGGCGGTCGAGCGCTTCCACCAGGTCCCCGTGGAGGAGGGGCTCAGGCGCGGGAAGCCGCACCTGCTGTGCTACCTCGGCGTGATGGGCCCGCAGGACGGTGTGGACTACGCCCTGCGGTCGCTGGCCAAGCTCCGCGACGACCTGGGCCGCACCGACTGGCACGCGGTGTTCGTCGGCGCCGGCGACACCTTCGAGGACATGATCGCTCTCTCCCGCGAGCTGGGCCTTGCGGACTCCGTCGAGTTCACCGGCCGGATCCCGGACGAGGACCTGCTGCGCTACCTGTCCGCGGCGGACGTGTGCCTCGCGCCGGACCCGCTCAACCCGCTCAACGACGTGTCCACCATGAACAAGATCATGGAGTACATGGCGATGGGCCGCCCGGTCGTCTCCTTCGACCTCCGGGAGGCGAGGGTCTCGGCCGGGGACGCCGCCGTCTACGCGCCGGCCAACGACGAGTCGGAGTTCGCCAAGCTGGTCGCCCGGCTGCTCGACGATCCGCAGGAGCGGCACCGGATGGGCGAGATCGGCAGGGCCCGGGTCACCGGCCCGCTGTCCTGGGAACGCTCCAGGGTCGCGCTCCTGGCCGCCTACGAGGCCGCCCGTTCCTGAGACCTGAGTGACAAGCGCCTGTTCCTTGGCGCCGAGTGAGAAAGGGACCACCGCCATGAGCATGCTCATCGAGACCATGTCCACCGCGGAGGCCGCCTCCCTGGTGGAGGGCTGCGTCGACGCGGGCACGGCAGCCGTGACCGGGCTGCTGGAGGGGGTGCGGCGGTCCTACGCGTGGTTACGCCGCAGCAGCGTCCAGCTCCTGTTCGAGCGCCGGTACGGCGTGCGGACCGCGGAGGTCGTGAGCCTCGACGAGTTCGGGCTCGGCCACCAGGAGCGGGTCTACTATTCGGCGGCGAACTGGCAGACCCTGCGGCGCACGCTGCCCCTGCGCGACGTCGGCGAGCACGACGTGTTCATCGACCTCGGCTCCGGCATGGGCCGCATGGTGCTGGAGGCGGCGTCGCGATACCCGTTCCGGAAGGTGATCGGCGTCGAGCTGTCCGAGCAGCTCAACGACATCGCCCGGGAGAACATCGCCAACACCCGCCTCCGCCTGCGCTGCGCGGACATCGACCTCGTCCGGTCCGATGTCCTCGAATACGAGATCCCCGACGACGTCAGCGTGGTGTTCCTCAACAACCCCTTCCGGGGCGAGATCTTCGCGGCCGCGATCGAGAAGCTGCTCGCGACCGTGGACCGGAACCCGCGCCCGGTCACGGTGATCTACTTCAACCCGGTCGAGGAGGCGTTCCTGCTGGGCACCGGCCGTTTCCGCCACCTCCGGACGGTGACCCGGGGCCGGAGGGCCCCGGAGGACGACAGCCCGTTCGGCACGGTCCGGGTGTATGCGATCACCGAGCGGGCCGGTGCCTGACCGTACCGACCGCACAGCAGCCCGTACGGCCGGCCGTACCGAGCGCACGGCCACCGCTACGCCCGGCGGGACCGCCCGCACGGCCGCCACTATGCCCGGCGGAACCGCCCGCACGGGCGGCGCCGACCGCGTGGGCGGTGCGGCGGGTCCGGGCGGGTCATCCGCCCGGCTGCGCCCGGCTGCCGGCGTCCGTGCCCCACTGGACCTGGCCACCGCGCCGAGCCCGCACCCGGGTCAGTGCCCGGTCCATGAGCAGGACGGTGAGATAGCAGACCGCGTCGGACGGGCTCACCTTCCGCCCCGCCACCAGGGCGCCCAGGGAGCTCAGCCGCAGGCGGCCCTCGGCGGCGGACCGGCCCAGCTCGGCGAGCTGCCGGTTGCCCAGGCGCACCCGCACCCGCCGGTTCAGGTGCGCCGAGACGGTTCTCGCCGGGCGGACCAGCGACCGGGCCTCGGGCACCACCACCCGCTCGTGGGGCGCGAAGCTGCCGTGCACCCAGCCGTCGTCGGAGATCACATCCGGCAGGGGGAAGACCCTGGCGTGCCCCCGCTCGGTGAGAACGTAGACGCCGACCCCCGCCAGTGCCCGGAACGGCGCGATCAGCTGGTCGTGCACCCGGTGCATGCGCCGGGCGATCCAGCCGACCCCGTCCAGGTCCAGTACCGGGACCGGGGCGCAGGCGAGCACGCCGGGCCGGCCGGCGGCGGCCGCGAGGGCGCGCACCGACTCCGCGCTCAGCTCGACGTCGGCGTCGAGATACACGCGGGGGAAGGTCCGGCAGACCTCGTCGCCGAGCCTCAGGGCGTTGGCCTTGCCCGGGACCGGCGTCTCCACGACCCGCACACCGGCCCGCCTGGCGACCTCCGCCGTGCGGTCGGAGCACGCGTTCGCGACCACCACCACGTCGAACTCGCCCGGCGCCGTCCCCGCGAGCAGCCGCCGCAGGCCGGCCGCGACGACGGCCTCCTCGTTGTGCGCGGGCACGACGACGCTGACAACCGGCCACCGCTCGCCGGACCGTCCGGGGTCCGGCGGAACGTCCTCATCCGCAGCGTCGTTCACCGCAACGCCTCCCGCTCGCCTCTGCCGACTCGCCTCTGAGAAAAGGATGACCCGATGAGAGTAGAACGGACCAAAATCGACGGGGTGCTGTTGTTCATTCCGACGCCACACCGTGACGACCGGGGGCTGTTCACCAGGACCTTCGACAAGGCCGTCGCCGAGGAGGCCGGGCTGGACCCCGCGGCGTTCGTCCAGGACAGCCAGTCGCGCTCGCGGCAGGGGACGGTCCGCGGGATGCACGGCCGTTCCGGCCGGGGCGAGGCCAAGCTGGTGCGCTGCGCGCGCGGAGCGGTGCAGGACGTGCTCGTCGACGCCCGTCCCGGCTCGCCCACCTTCGGCGAGCAGACCTCCGTGCTGCTGGACGACGAGACGTTCGTCACCCTCTACGTGCCCCCCGGGCTGCTGCACGGTTTCCAGGCCCTGACCGAGCAGACCGACGTCTGCTACCGCATCGACCGGGAGCACGACCCGGCCGAAGACCTCTCCGTCCGCTACGACGACCCCGAGCTGCGGATCCACTGGCCGCTCCCGGTGACGGCGATCAGCGGACGGGATCTTTCTGCCGGATCATGGGCACAGCTGCGGGACCGGCTCCGCGGTCCGGACGCGATGGAGTGAACGACAATGCGATGGGTGAGTCTGGCCGCCGCCGTCTCAGCGATCACCGTGATGTCCCTGGCGGGATGCACCTCCTCGGCCGAGAGCCCGCCGGGCAGGCCCACCGGCACCCCGATCGAGCCCACGGCCGCCTCCCGCTGCCCCGAGTATCCGACCCCGGCCTGCACCGGCGTGCCGCCCGGCACCAGGCTGACCGCGCTGGCCCTCAACGAGGACGGCGCCGCCTACCGGGTCAGGACTCCCGGAACGGTGCTGGACGGCGTGCACATCCCGGGCGACCTGCTGATCCACGCCGCCGACGTCACGGTCAGGAACAGCCGGATCGACGGGCTCGTCATCAACGCGGACGGCCCCAAGACCTACCGCTTCACCATCACCGACTCGACCATCGGACCCGCCAAGGGCTGCCAGACCCTGCCCGGCATCGGACAGGACAAATACACCGCCCTGCGCGTGCACGTCCGGGGTCACGGCGACGGCTTCCGCGCCTCCGGCGACGACGTCGTCATCCGCGACTCCTACGCCGCCCTGTGCTCCAACCCGGGCGACCATTCCGACGGCATCCAGACCTACGACACCGGCAAGGGCCTGATCTTCGACCACAACACCATCGACCAGCGCGGCGCCAAGGACGTCACCGCACCGATCTTCCTCGTGGACAAGCAGATCGTCGACGCGGTCATCACCAATAATCTGATCATGGGCGGCACCTACAGCATCCAGCTACGGAACGGGCGCGGAAAACTGATCATGCGCGGCAACAAACTGGTCGACAAGTCCTGGGTTTACGGTCCGGTCGATTCGGAATGCAAGGCGATCGACTGGGCCGACAACTCGCTGGTGACGATCGATCAGAACTACCGCGTCACCTCGACCGTCGGCCCGCTGAGCTGCGCGGGGTGACCTTCATACCGGCTTTTCCGCATTGTTGGCGCATCATCGGAGATGCCTGTCGCACTTGAGAGGGCGAGTAAACGACATAGTCCGACAATCGTCATTGAAAACTCTTATAGCCAATACCCGCAAAACTGATGCGTATCTATGACCTCAACCGCAACAATGGCCTCTGCGCGAGGACCAAACGGACACATTGTCGAGCCGACCGCAGATCGGCGCGGAGGTCAGAGAGATGACCAGTACACGCCCCCCACGCCGGGGTGGAGCCAGCGAAGGCGGACCACCCCGCCGCCGGCGGACGCAACCGGGGCTGGCGGCAGTCCTGGGTGTGGCCCTCGTGGCGGCGGCCGTCCCGGCTGTCTGGTTCCTCACCCGTGACGGCGCCACCGTGGAGCAGACGGCCGCGGAGCGGCCCGCGCCCGCCGCCAGGCCGTACAAGCCCAAGGAGACGAGCTTCTGGTCGACCGACACGCGGGTGAAGGCATCACCCCGTGCGGACCGCACACCCGTCGAGCTGGGCATGCGCTTCACCGCGGCCCACAGCGGCTGGGTGACGGGGGTCCGGTTCTACAAGGCCCGCGGCGACAAGGGCAAGCACACCGGGAGCCTGTGGAGCGCGGGCGGCAAGCGGCTGGCGCGCGTCACGTTCGCCGGAGAGAGCGCCGCGGGCTGGCAGGAGGCCCGCTTCGCCTCGCCGGTCCAGCTCAAGGCCAAGCAGGTCTACACGGTCTCCTACCACAGCGCGGGCGGCAACTACGTCGGTAGCACGGGCTTCGACTCCGCCCGCTCCGGCCCGCTGACCACGGCCTCCCGCAACGCGGGAGTCTTCGGGTACGGCACGAGCGCCTTCCCGCGCCGGTGGAACCCCAAGGGTTACAACTACTGGGTGGACGTCATCTTCAAATGGCGCGACCGCTCTCCGGCACCCGGGACCACGCAGTCGCCCCAGCCGTCGCAGCCGACGGCACCGGAGCGGACACCGGCCGACACGCCCACTCCGGGCGTCACCTCCTCCGGCACCGACCAGACTCCCGGCACGGGTCCGAGCGAGACGGACGGCACGGGCCCCAGCCCGAGCGCGAGCGGCGAGAGCACCCCGACCCCGAGCACGAGCGACAGCACGGATCCCAGCCCGAGCGCGAGCGACAGCACCGGTCCCAGCCCGAGCGCGAGCACCACCGAGCCGGGCACGCCGACGCCGACCTCGACCCCGGAGCAGACGCCGACCCCGAAGGTGACACCGACCTCGACCCCGAAGGTGACACCGACCTCGACTCCAAAGGTGACACCGACCCCGAAGGTGACGCCGACGCTGACCGCGGGGCCGACGCTGACTCCCGACCCGGGTAACGGCGGTTGCGCGGCCCACCCGACCCCGGCCTGCACCGGCGTGCCGCCCGGCACCACGCTGACCGCGATGACCCTCAACGAGGACGGCGCCGCCTACCGGGTCACCAAGCCCGGCGCCGTGCTGAACGGCGTGCACATCCGGGGTGACCTGCTGATCCACGCCGAGGGCGTGACCATCAAGAACAGCCGGATCGACGGGGGCGTCATCAACGCCGACGGCCCCAGGACCTACCGCTTCACCATCACCGACTCGACCATCGGACCCGCCAAGGGCTGCCAGACCCTGCCCGGCATCGGACAGGACAAATACACCGCCCTGCGCGTGCACATCCGCGGCCACGGCGACGGCTTCCGCGCCTCCGGCGACGACATCGTCATCCGCGACTCCTACGCCGCCCTGTGCTCCAACCCCGGCGACCACTCCGACGGCATCCAGACCTACGACACCGGCAAGGGCCTGATCTTCGACCACAACACCATCGACCAGCGCGGCGCCAAGGACGTTACCGCACCGATCTTCCTGGTCGACGACCAGATCGTCGACGCCACCGTCACCGACAACCTCGTGATGGGCGGCACCTACAGCATCCAGCTGAAGAACGCACACGGAAAGCTGGTCATGCGCGGCAACAAGCTGGTCGACAAGTCCTGGCTCTTCGGGCCGGTCGAGGCCGACTGCAGGTCCATCGACTGGGCCGACAACTCACTGGTGACGATCGACCAGAACTACCGGATCACCTCGACCGTCGGCCCGCTGAAGTGTGAAGGCTGAGCCGATGAAGGCTTGGCCGATGAAGGCTGAGCTGTGAGGGCTGAGCTGTGAGGGCTGAGCTCTGAGGGCTGAGCTCTGAGGGCTGAGTTCGAAGTGTGAAGCCGAGGGTGCGGGCGGTCAGGCTCCGGTCTGACCGCCCGTGCCACCGGATCCGCGCAACAGCTCCATGGTGGTGCGGACGCGCCAGGACGGCCAGGACGCGCCGGGGGCGCGGGGACGGACCGCGGCCGACTCGGTGACGCTGCGCAGCAGCGACCCCGCGGCACCGATCAGCAGGAACGCCAGCCCGGTGACGATGGCGAAGGACAGCAGGTCGAAGGTCGCCGCCCCGATCAGCGGGACCACCATGCAGGCGGCCAGGGTGAGACCCAGGTCGCGAGTGCCGGGGTCGTTGCTCAGGTGGCGCGCCCGGAGCCCCGCGTACATCGCGCACACGAACATCCCGACGATCGCCCCGATACCGATCAGGCCGGTCTCCACCGTGGACAGGATGTACTGGTTGTCGAAGACCTGATGTTTCGGGGCGTACCACGTGCCCGCTCCACGGCCCAGCCACAGGTGCTTGGCGATCTCGTGGGCGGCGACCTCGTAGTCGTGGGTGCGGTAGCGGATGCTGTCGTCGTTGCCGAAGTTCGCGAACAGGCCGTAGAACGTGCCCAGCAGCCCCGGAACCATGATCCTCATCAGGACCAGGAAGACGGCGACGACTCCCAGGGCGTGCAGCCGCCGCCGGGCGGGCCAGCCGAGGAACAGGATGGCACCGACGCCGGCCAGCCCGAGCACCGCGGACCGCGAGACCGAGAACATCAGGCCCATCCCGATCAGCCCGGAGCACACCCACCACCGCAGGGCGGGCTCGGCCCGTTCGCCGGCCTGGAACCCGTAGTGGACGGCGATCGGCAGGAGCATCGCGCACACGACGCCGAACTCGATGGGATGGCCGGTCGTCCCGGCGACCCGGCGGAAGTCGGAGCGCGCGGTGATGAACCCGTCCTCGGAGGTGTAGCGGAGGCCGGGGATCTGCATGTATTGGGTGAGGTCGAGGTCGAACAGGAACTGGCAGGCGCCGATCACCGCGATGACCGAGCCGGCCACCACGAGGGCCTGGAGCACGAAGTCGAGGCGTGCGACGCCGCGGACCCCGTCGCACATCATGAGCGCGATCCCGGCGTTGGCCACCAGCAGGACCAGGGCGTGGTCGGCGAGGTTGAGCTCGTCGGACGGCATGTAGCCGTAGGTGGCGTAGCCGTAGGTGGCCAGCATCGCGGTCAGGAAGACGAACAGCGCGGTGCGCACCGGGTTGCGCCCCTTGGCCATCCCCAGCGTGAGGGTGAGGTGCGCGCACAGCCACAGCAGGGCCGCGGCGAGGGCGATGAGGCTGGCCGGCGTGATCGACAGGGGCAGCGCCCGGAAGACCATGCGAGCCGGGACGATCAGCAGGGTCACGGCGAAGATCCCGGCCAGGGTCGCGCCGTCGGCACGCCGGCGGGCCGGCAGGACGAGTTTGGCCACCATGGGTCAGTGCCTCGCAACCGGGCCGTCGGCGGGCGACCGGCCGTTGAGAGCGGCTCTGACCGGCGTGGGATCCGCCTCCGGGAACGCGCCGGCGTGGTCCGGGATGCCGCTCTGGCCGCGGAGCCTGCGCCTGTGGAAGAAGCTCTCGGCCATGAACGTGGCGCACAGGCTCGCCACGACGCCCACGCCCGCGGCCGCCGCGACGGCGCGCAGCTTCCGGCCCCGCTGCGCCATCGGGGTGGTCGGCGGCACCGCCTCGTAGGTGGTGATGTAGGTCGCTATGGGGGCCCGCACCACCTTCTGCCGGTGGTCCAGTTCGGCCTTCGCCCGCACGATGACCCGCTTGACGATGTCCTGCGCGCCGGCCGCCGAGGACGCCTCGCCCTCGATGAACAGGAACGGTCCAGTGGCGAGTGACTCAAGGTTGTTGCCGCCGTTGGTGACCTTGAAGCCGAAGTCTCCGCCGTCCGTCACGCCGAGTTCGGCCGCCATGTCCGAGGTCCCCATCGCCGCGATGAGGATCGAGGCCGAGATGCTCAGCCCGTGGTCGAAGTTGAGCATGGGGTTGGTCAGGCCGTTGGGGATGTCGGGGTTGGTCGGCAGGCTCCCGCCGGTGGTCGGCGTGGTCAGGATGAGGACGGCGCTGGAGGTGTAGGTCGTCGGGATCGTCGAGTAGATGCCACCGGCGGCGGTCAGCGACAGCGCGAATATCGGCAGGAAGATGTACCAGCGGCGGAAAACGACAAGGACCGTTCCCCAGAAGTCCATGCGCGCTTCCTCCCCGAACCCGACGGCGGGCGACCGCACAGAAGCCCGCTAATGGTCATCGCCCGGACCGGGGCGAGGCGTTACTCGGAATTGGAACGGGCCCGAGGTTGCGCTGAACGCCCGCCGTAACGGAGCAATTGATGTGACGATACTGATTGGGGGTGTTTCATGACCACTGATCCCGCATGACTGGAGCCCACCGTCCATGACCGAGCTGGCCGTCATCACCCCGAGCCACGGGCCCGACGCGGAGCTGTTCGCCGATCTGCACCGGTCGGTTCTGGAATACACCTCGGACGAGACCGTGCACCACGTGATCATCTCTCCGGTCTGGAAGAGCGTCTTCGCCAAGTACGCCGGGCCGCGCTGCCGTATATGGACCTACGGGGAGCTCCTTCCGAAGCGCTACTTCCGCCTGGCCCCCTACCACCTGTGGGCAAACTCCCGCAGGCCGTGGCCCCCGGTCCGGGGCTGGGTCATGCAGCAGACGCTCAAGATCGCCCTTGCCGGCCGGCTCGACGCGGACGCCGTGATGATCGCCGACTCCGACGTGGTGCTGGTCCGCCCGACGACCGCGGAGAGCTTCACCGCCGACGGGCGGCTGTGCCTGCACCGGGAGGAGAAGGGGGTGACCGCGGACATGGAGCGGCACGTCCTGTGGCACCAGGTCTCCCGCGAGCTGCTCGGTCTCCCCCCGGCGCCGCCGCCTCCGCTGACCGACTACGTGACCGCTCTGAACTTCTGGACCCCGGCCACCGTCCGCGCCATGCAGCGGCGGGTGAGCGAGACCACCGGGCGGGACTGGCTGGACGCCTTCAACTCCCGCCTGCACATCTCGGAGTTCATGCTCTACGGCGTGTTCGTCGACGAGGTCCTGGGCGAGGACACGCCGCCCCCGCCCTCCAACACCACGATCTGCCACAAGAACTGGCAGCGGACCCCGCTGGACCGCGAGGGGGCCATCGCGTTCGCCGACCGGCTGGGCCCCGAGGCGGTGGCGATGATGATCTCGGCGAAGTCGGAGACCCCGGCGGACGCGCGGCGGGCCGCCATCGAGCGGTGCGCTCAGATCACCGGATGACCGTGGGCCGCCCGCCGGGCGGCCACGGACAGGGCGCCGCGGACCCGCTCACTTCTCGCGTCCCCCGATGACCATGGGCCGCCCGCCGGGCGGCCACGGGCAGGGCGCCGCGGACCCGCTCACTTCTCGTGGTCGTCGCGGCCGCTGGCCCGCATGAACACGATGGTGTCGCCGGCCTCGTCGTCCCGGTGCGCGAACGGCTCGTTCTCGATCAGGACGACGAGCGGCTCGGAGTCGTCTTGGAACGGTCCTTCGGCGGACTCCCGCACATCCGTGCGCGGGTAGACGGTCAAGGGGGTGTCGACGGGGTCGGGGACGGAGAGCGCGGCCGCCCCCGGCCCGCCACGCCCGCCCCCGGGAGCCGGCGCGGGCGCGGGATCGGCGGAGCGCCCTCCCCTGCGCATCTGGGTCGCGGCGTAGGCGATGGTGATGCCGGCCAGGAGCACGAGGAACAGGGTCCCGCCGGCGGCCGTCAGCTTCCCCGAGAGCTTGGCCTCGGGGGTGGAGGAGGGCACCACGTCGACGATCGATATGAAGGTGGAGCGCGGGGCCTTGAGCGCCTGCTGGCGGTTGGCCAGCTCCCGGCGGACGCGCTGCTTGGCCTTGAGCACCACGTCCTGGGCGGTGGCGGCGGACCTGCTCTGGACCTCCACGTAGACGAACGGGCCGTTCGTGCTGATGCCCAGCAGGTTCGGGTTGGTGCGGCCGTCGTTGATCGTGATCTCGGTGGTGCCGTCCTTCACCACGCCCAGCTCGGCGGCGACCTCGGGGGCGTTCATGGAGAGGATGAGGATGCCGGCCGTGACCCGCAGACCGTCGCTGAACTGAAGCAACGGGTTCGTCAGCCCGAGCGGCTTGGTCGGGTCGGACGGGAGCGTTCCACCGGTCGCGGGGGTCGTCAGCACCATGGACGCGGTCGACACATAGGAGGTGGGCATCAGGAAGAAGACCAGGGTCGCCGCGGCGAGCGCGAGTGCGGCCAGGGGAGGGCCGATAGTTCTACGCTTGACGAGCCCGAATATGGCCTTCCAGAAGTCCATATTTCTCCGCCCCTAATTTATGACGGGGCACCGCAACCCCCCGAGACATACGACCAACTACCCATCGGCGAGCGCGGACCTCCCGTTACAGCGGCCGGACACCGGGCAGGCCACGTCGCATTCCCTCATCGGATGTTACGTCTGGTGACGATACAGCGATAGACCCGTCGATAGGCCAAAAAGGGGGAGATGCGAGTGCCCCCATCACCTCAAGATGGGGGTTTATCGGATGAAATCACCCGAAAGGGATGTTCGGGATGGTCCGGCCGGCGATCAGGGGCGGGCGACCGGAGACTCCGGCGGGCCGGTCGGGCGGGCGGCCGGAGAGCGCGGCAGGCTGGCGGGGCTGGACGGGATCCGCGGCGTCGCGGCCCTGTTCGTCATGGTGCACCACTGCTGGTTGATGGCCTTCCCCGGATACCCGGCCGACACCGGCCCGGGCTGGCTCGGCTGGCTGCTCTACGGGCACATCGCGGTGGTGGTGTTCATCGTCCTGTCGGGCTTCTCGCTCGCGGTCTCCCCCGCGCGGTCAGGATGGCGGCTGGGCGGCATGGGCCGGTTCGCCCAGCGCCGCGCCTGGCGCATCCTGCCGCCCTACTGGGCCGCGCTGGCGTTCAGCCTGGTGATCGCCTGGACCCTGGTCCCCCAGCCGGGAGAGGGACCGCCCACCGCCAAGTCGGTGGTCGTCTACGGCCTGCTGCTGCAGGACCTCTTCGGCGCGCCGAGTCCCAACGGGGCCTTCTGGTCCATCGCCATCGAGGCCCAGCTCTACCTCGTCTTCCCGCTGCTGCTGCTGGTCCTGCGCAGGGCGGGCGCGGCCGTGATGCTCGGCGCCGTCACCGTGATCGTGGTGGCGATCGGCCTGCTCGCGCCCGCCGTGCCGGCCGTGGACATGCTGATGCGGCTGACGCCCCAGTTCGCCGTGCTGTTCGCGGTGGGCGTGGTCGCCGCGGGCGTCATCGCCGCGGGCGACCGCCTGCGGCGGCGGCCCTGGCACTGGCTGGCGCTGCTCGCCGCCGTCCCGGTGCTCGCGGTGATCGTCGTGCGGGGCTCGGTCTGGACGGTGGGGAACTACTTCTGGATCGACATCGCGCTCGGTCCCGCGGTCGGCCTGCTGCTGGCCGCGGTGGCGACGGGCCGTCCGGCCTCCCTGGTCCGGCTGCTGGACCTGCGGCCGTTCCGGAGCCTGGGTTCCTTCTCCTACACGCTCTACCTGATCCACGCCCCGATCGTCGTGGCGATCTACCAGCTGGTCGTCGCGCCGAACGTGCCCGGGGGCCTGCCCGCGTTCCTGACCGCGCTCGTGCTGGCCGTACCGGTGGCCCTGCTGGCGGCCCGGACGTTCGCGTCGCTCTTCGAGCTCCCCTTCCAGCGGCACCGCAGCTGGCCCGCGCTGCGCGAGGCGGCACGGGCCAGACTGTCACGGATGCGCGCGGCCGTACGTCCCGCGCCGTAGGCGGCGGGCGGGGCCGTCAGCTCACCCGCGCCAGCGCCTCGGCCTCGTACTCCAGCGCCAGCTCCTCCGGCATCGGGTCGAGGTCGGTGCAGCGCACGAAGTCGCGCAGGGTCGTGCCGGTGCACGCCGCGTCCACGTTGGCCGCGCCCCGGCGCGCCCGCACGTCGTCGATGTTCACGGTCCGGAAGTCGATGCTGAAGCGGGTCCTGCCCGAGGTGTTGGGGACCGTCGAGTGCAGCTGCGCGCCGGAGAACAGCATCACCCCGCCCGGCTCGGGCACCACCCGCACCTGCGGGTCGAGCTCGACCGGCTCCTCGGGCCTCGGCTGCTCCCTGGTGTCGCTGCGCACGTGCTGGGCCGCGCTGAGCCGGCTGGTCCGGTTCCACTCGGCGTAGTCGTAGCGCGCGCTCCCGTTGCGCACGGGGCGGTCGAAATACTTCGGGTGGAAGGCCATCACGTTCTCCGGCACCACCGGATAGATCGGGATCCACCAGTTGAGCTGGTTGAACGGCGCGGAGTACCAGCAGTCGCGGTGCGGGTGGAAGGCGTAGGAGATCCCGGAGGTGAGGTAGTCGTTGGAGGTGGAGGTGCGCAGCCGGGGGACGTCGAAGTAGGTCCGGTCGAGCGGGCAGCCGAGATCCGCGAGGACGGCCGGCAGCAGCTCCTTGCACCGGGGGTGATGGATGAACCTCGGCTTGAGCCCGGCGAGCAGCGCCGCGAACTCCTCGACCGGCATGTCGAACTGCGCGGTCTCCGGGTCACGGCCGCCGAACGCCTCGCTGATCAGCTGATGGGCGAGGCCGACGAGCTCCTTGGAGGCCGGTGTCGCGGAGTAGGTGAACACCTTCCCCTCGTAGAGCAGGCCGCGCCGGGTGTCGTCGTCCACCACGCTGTTGGAAAAGACGGTGGTCATCCTGAACGCTCTCCTTGTTCACGACTTGTTCACGACTGATGCGACTGATGCGGTCGTGCGCCGGGCACGCGCACGGTGGTTCATGATCAGCTTCTGCCCGACGGGCGCCCGGCGGCCCGGCCGGGCAGGAGCAGCCCGGTGCCCAGCCGCACGAGCTTGCGGCTGCGATGCGACACCGTCCGCCACTGGCGGCGGGCGTACATCCGGTGCGCGGCGGCGTACGCGCGGCGGCGCTGCTCCTCGGTGAGGGGGGCCTCGCCCAGCCAGCGCAGGATCTCGCGGTACTGCAGGGTCGAGGAGAAACGCGCCTGCCAGGCGGGCACGCCGAGGCGGCGTCCGACCACCCCGATGCGTTCGTGCTTCCAGTTACGGTGGGCCAGCACCTCGGGCACGTGGCCCCACGGCCCGGCCAGCGCGAGCTTCGCCGCGAAGACCTCGTCCTCACGGAGCATGTTGCGCCGGGGGATGCCGACCACGGAGGCCCGGCGCATCAGGCCGTACAGGGGATCGATCAGCAGGTGGCTCTCGTTGAGCATGCGCAGCATCTCGGCGAACCGCTCGGCCGGGTCGTCGGACAGCAGGCCCCCGCCGTCGTAGACGCCGGTGCTGGTGGTGCCGTCGGGATCGGTGTAGGCCACCTGCGTGGTGACCAGGATGAGGCGCTCGTCCTGGGCGAAGGCGCTCAGGGAGCGGGAGACGCAGGCGGGGTCCAGCCGGTCGTCGTCGCCCACCCAGCGGAAGAACGTCCCCCGGGCGATCCGCCCCGCGTGCACGAAGTTGTTGAGCAGCCCCACGTTGTGCGGCTGCCGGTGGTAGACGACCCGGTCGTCGGAGCGCGCCAGCTCCCGGCAGAACTCCTCGGTGCCGTCGGTGGAGGCGTTGTCACAGATCACCAGCTCGATGTCCGTGTGGTCCTGCGCCAGGACCGACCGGACCACGCCGTCCAGCCTCTCGGCGCCGTTGCGCACCGGCAGTCCGATGGACACCAGGGTGTCGGAGTCAAGCATCCGGTTTCCTTCTCCAGTCAGCGAGAGCGTAAGGGGATCAGCTCGGTCACCCTGCCGCCCAGCTGCCTGAGCACCGCCTGCGGCACGACGACAAGGACGTAGGCGAGCAGCCCCGTGCCGCCCGCCACGCACAGTTGGACCAGCGGGACACCACGGGTGACCTGGGCCAGCGACAGCATGACGGCCACCGCGAGCACGCCGCCCAGCAGCGGGCGCACCAGGGCGGAGGCGACCGGGGCGAGGACCACTCCCGCCCGGTGCAGGGCCAGCGTCGCCAGCGGCAGGGCGACCAGGACGGCCACCACCGCGTGCCCGATCGCCGCGCCGCGGATGCCGTCCAGCCGCGCGCCGGCCGTCAGCACGGGCAGCAACGTCACGGCCCAGCCCAGGTTGAGCCAGACGGTGGACTTGGTCGCGCCGAGGGAGGCCAGGACGTCGAAGGCCAGGGCGGTCAGCATCCGCACGGCCATCACGATCGCCAGGAAACGCAGCACCTCGGCGGAGGGCGCCCAGCGCTCGCCGTACAGGAAGACCACCAGCGCGGGAGCGAGGGTGCCCATCATCACCGCGATCGGCAGCACGATGGACAGCAGCAGCGGGACCGCCCGCTGCACGCCCAGCGACAGCGACCGCGGATCCTCCTCCGCCAGCCGCGAGAAGCTGGGCAGGGCGACGTAGCGGACGGCGGTGCCGATCAGGCCGGGCACCCAGCTCGAGATGTTGAAGGCCAGCAGGTAGAGGCCGAGCAGGGTGGGCCCGAGGGCGTTGCCGACGATGACGGAGTCGGCGTTGAGCAGCACGCCCTCGATGCCGAGGCTCACGCACAGCGGGAGCCCGAAGGTCAGCAGCCGCCTGACGACCGCGCGGTCGAGGCCGATCCGGATCCGCAGCTTCGCGAAGGCGACCACCAGCACCCCGGTGACCACGGTGCCCATGAGCTGGCCCCAGGCGAAACTGAAGGCCCCGGCGCCCCCGGCGGCGAGCGTGATGGAGACCGTGGCGTTCACCAGGAAGCCCACCAGGTTGGCCTTGGTGAGCTTGTCCTGCTCGAACCTGCG
>NZ_JBSFPS010000240.1:0-15565 GCF_053588315.1 Streptosporangium sp. NPDC003464
CTGCGACCCCTTGACCCCCAGTCAAGTGCGCTACCAAGCTGCGCTACGTCCCGGTTGTCCTGCGCCCTCTCGGGCGGGACGTCATAACCTTAGCGCAGATCGGCTGGACGTGCGCACGCCAAGGCGTCCAGCCGGCGGATGTGATCACGCGAGAGACGGGGTGCAGGTGGGGCGCAGAGCGCTGATCGACCAGGACGAGCTGCGACGGCTCGTCCGGCAGGGGCTGTCCAACGCGGAGCTGGCCGCGCGGTTCGGAGTGAGCGAGTCGGGAATCCTGCAGGCCAAGAGGGCCGCGGGGCTCTCCAAGCCGATGCTCGACCACTCCCGGGCGATCCCGTGGAAGCTGGACCGCTCGCACAGCCAGTCGGGCCCGGCCACGAACCTGCGCAACCTGTCGTCCGTGGCCCAGGGACGCGCGATCCCCTCGGAGAAGCTCAACACCGCGCTGCGCTGGGCCGACCGGCTGGTGGCCGACGGCCTGGACGTCGCCTACGAGCCGGACCGGGGGTTCCACGAGATCCCGGCCGTCCCCGGGCGGTCGCTCGTCGAGACGGTCCTGGCCGCGGCCCGCAGGGCGTTGGAGCCCCCACGGGACCAGGACCCGGCCTGAACCCGCACGGTTCGAACCCACGCCACCCGAACCGCACGCCCTGAACCCGCACGCCCTGAACCCGCACGGTTCGAACCCGCACGGTTCGAACCCACGCGACCCGAACCCGCACGAGCCCAACCGTGCGGGCCGGACCGTGCGGGCGCGCGCATCACCGCGACCGCCGGACCGCCGGACCGCCGGACCACTGGACGGAAAGACCGCTGGACCGCTGGACGGAAAGACCGCGCCGAGGCCGCCGGCCGTCCGGAAAAGCTCGACAAAACGCCGGTTCAGAAAATTTTTGACGGCGGGCACCGACATGGGCGGCCGGTTTCGAGGCTTGTCTCCGGGGCAGCGCACGGGGACAACCGCTTACACGACCGGAGGCAGCCATGTCCACTGTGATCTGGGTGGCCGTCATCGTGGTCGCGGTGGTGGCGATCATCGCAGTCGGCTATGCCGTACTGCAGCAGCGACGCCGGCACCGACTCCGCGATCGATTCGGCCCCGAGTACGAACGCACCCTGCGGGAGCGCGACACACGGCACGAGGCCGAGCAGGAGCTCATCGCCCGCGAGCAGCGTGTCAACTCCCTCGACATCAGGCCGCTCGACTCCGGGACACGTGACGCCTACGCCAAGAAGTGGATGGAGGTCCAGGAGCGGTTCGTGGACGCTCCGGGTTTCGCGGTGACCGAGGCCGATCACCTGGTGACCTCCGTGATGGCGGAGCGGGGCTATCCGACCGATGACTTCGAGCAGCGCCTGTCCGACCTTTCGGTGGCGCACGGCCGCACTCTCGGCCACTACCGGCAGGCTCACGAGATCAGCAGCCGCGCCGCCCACAAGGAGGCCTCCACCGAGGAGCTCCGGCAGGCCATGGTCCACTACCGCGTCCTGTTCGAGGAGCTGCTCTCGGCCCCCGAGGGCGCGGCCAACGGCGGCCCCTCCGCGCGGCACACCGGTCCGCGGGCGGGAGAGACGACCAACGACGACAGGCGGACCGGCCGCCACGACCCCCGAGGACGGTGATCCGACATGAACGACCGGCAGCATGAAGACCGCCTGGTCTACAAGCACGATGACGACGATCTGAGCATCCCGCCCCAGCGCGCCGACGGGATGCCCGCCACCCAGGAACCGCGTCACAGCTCCCAGGAACCGCGTCACGGCGGGGTGCTCCCGGAGCGGCGCGACGGCCTGGACGACGGCCGCCGCGGCGACCTGGACGACGACGACACGCCGACGGTGATCGCGGGCAGGCCCGCGGGCCTCCCGGTACCCGGTCAGGCGGCGGCCCACGCCGACCGGTCCGACCCGGCGGACACCGGGCACACCGGGCACACCGCCGACGCCGCACACACCCCGGACGTCACGCACGGCGCCGACACCATCGGCGGCCCCCTCTTCGATCACGACTCCGAACAGGTACGGCGGCGCTGGCAGGAGGTCCAGGCCGGTTTCGTCGACGACCCGCGTGACTCGGTGGAACGCGCCGACTCCCTCGTCGGGGAGATCACGACCTCGCTGCGGACCGCGCTGGAGGCCCGGACCGCCGAGCTCCAGGGCCGTTGGAAGAACAACGACCACAACGACACCGAACAGCTCCGTACCGCCCTGCGTGACTACCGGGCGACACTGGAGCAGCTCCTGACCCTGACCAGCGGGACGAGGTGACCCATGCTCGCAATCGCTGCCGCGGTCGTGTTCGGCCTCGGCCTTCTCCTTGATCTGATCAACACCAGGATCGGCGGCATCAGCGGCACGACCTTCCTGCTCCTCGGCCTGCTCCTGCTCGCGCTGCACCAGGCCGGAGTCGGTACGGCGGGCGTGCGGAGCGGGAATGGAGGAAGCTGGCGCCGCAGGCGCTGAGGGCCCGTCTGAGAGCCCGCGGCCCGAGCGGATCGCCCCGGCGGAGCGGACGGGGACGCGGCCGGGACAGGAACGCGCGGAGGGGGCGCCGTCCACACGGACGGCGCCCCCTCCGGCCGGAGCGGCCCGGACGGCCCCTTGAGGAGACACCGGACGGCCCCTTCAGGAGAAGCCCCGGACGGGCCTTCAAGTAGGGCCCCTCGGAGGGGCCGGGACGGGTCAGCGGGACGCCGGGACGCCGGACTCGGTCCGGGCGGCGAGCTCGAACTCCTGGCGGGGACGGGTTATCGCGCCGAGCGAGACGGTCTCCCTGCGGAAGAACAGCCCCAGGGTCCAGTCGGTCATCACCCGGACCTTCTTGTTCACGGTGGGGACCCGCGACAGGTGGTAGGTCCGGTGCATGAACCAGGCGGGCAGGCCGCGGATCTTGCGGCCGTAGATCTGGGCGACCCCCTGGTGCAGTCCCAGGCTGGCCACCGACCCGGCGTAGGCGTGCCGGTAGGGCCTGCGCTCCCTGCCCCGGAGCGTGGCCACCACGTTGTCGGCCAGCCGGCGGGCCTGCCGTACGGCGTTCTGGGCGTTGGGCGCGCACATCTCCCCCGGCTTGGTGAGGTCGGGTACGGCGGCGCAGTCCCCCGCGGTGAAGACGTCGGGGAAGCCCTCGACGGCCAGCTCCGCGGTCGCCTTCACCCGGCTCTTGTCGTCCAGCGGGAGCCCACTGTGGTGCACGAGGGGGTTCGGCCTGACCCCGGCGGTCCACACCAGGGTGTCGGTGTCGAACTCGGTGCCGTCGTCGAGCACGATGTGCCCTTCCTCGGCGGAGCTCAGCCGGGTGTTGATGCGCACGTCGATCCCCCGTCCGCGGAGCTGCTCCAGCGTCCAGCGGCCCATCTCGGGGCCGACCTCGGGAAGGATGCGGTCGGTGGCCTCCACCAGGAACCAGCGCATGTCGCCGGGGTCCACCGTCGGGTAGTAGCGGCAGACGTCGCGGGCCATGTCCTCCAGCTCGGCCAGTGCCTCGACGCCGGCGAAGCCCGCGCCGACGAAGACGAAGGTCAGCGCCCTGGACCGGACGGCACTGTCGGTGGTGGACTCGGCCAGGTCGAGCTGGGCGAGCACGTGGTCGCGGAGGTGGATGGCCTCCTCGACGTTCTTGAAGCCGATGCCCCACTCGGCCAGGCCCGGGATGGGCAGGGTCCGGGAGATGGAGCCCGGCGCGAAGACCAGGATGTCGTAGGACAGGGTGCGGCCGGGACCCTCGTACAGGCGCAGGTCGGCGGTGTGGGCGACGGGGTCGATGCCGGCCACCCAGCCGTTGAGGATCTCGCACTTGTTCAGGACCCGGCGCAGGGACACGACGACGTGCCTGGCCTCGACGTTGCCTGCCGCCGCCTCCGGGAGGAACGGCTGGTAGGTCATGTATGAGTCGATGTTGATGACGGTGATGCGGGCCTCACCGCGCCGGAGTTTGCGCTGAAGCCGCAGGGCGACGTACATGCCGACATAGCCGCCGCCGACGATCAATATGCGGACAGGTGCTGTCATAAACCGGCTTGTACCCAAAAAAGCAGATTCGGACCGATAAGGGTCTTATGTCGGGAAAAGCCGTTTCAGACTTTGAAGGACATCGTGATGAACGTCCCGGCCGCCCCGGTCTCGAACTTGATGTCGGAGCTGATCATCCGGGCCACCCAGAGCCCCATGCCGCTGGTGGCATAGGGCGCGGGCGGCGTGTCGCCCGGGGGCCCGTCAGGGGACCACTGCCCCTCGTCGTGGATCTCCACGACGAGGGTGCGGCCGACGGTCCACATCCGCAGCACGGCCTTGGCCGTGGCATGGCCGTGGGTGACGGCGTTGGTGGCGACCTCGTTGACCGCCACGAGGAAGTCGGCCAGGCTCTCCTGCGACATCCCGCTCCGCATGGCCTGGACGGTGGCGAAGTCGCGCACGTCGGGCAGGTCGGGGAGGCAGAAGGCGATCTCCGCCACGGCGGCTCCGGCGGGGACGGGCCGGGAACGGGCGCCGCTCGCCAGGAAGCGAGCCGGACGAACACCGTCCTCGTTCACGCGAGATCCGCCTCCCCTGTCCCACCGCGCCATCTTCCCCGGCGCCTGGGGATCATTCAAACGCACCCTATGCCACTCCTGCCGTCGCCGACTGGGGTGCCCGGTGAGGGGCCGTGTATTCAGCATTCTGCGACGAGTTCCTCGCGGAGCTGGTCCAGGACCTTCCGCAGGATACGGGAGACGTGCATCTGGGAGATCCCGAACTCGGCGGCGATCTCCGCCTGGGTCATGTTGCCGAAGAACCGCAGCAGGAGGATGTTCTTCTCACGCGTCGGCAGCTTGTCGATCAGCGGCTTGACCGCCTCGCGGTCCACCAGGACGCCCAGCGCGTCGTCCTCGTCGGGGATGACGTCGCCCAGCGCGGCCGCGTCGTCGTCGGCGCCGAGCGGCGCGTCGAGCGAGAGGGCGCTGTAGGCGGCCGAGGCGTCGAGGGTGAGCAGGACGTCCTCCTCGGAGATGTTCATCTTCGCGGCGAGCTCGGCGATCGTCGGCGACCGGCCCAGGTCCTGGCTGAGATCGGCGACCAGCCGGTTCAGCTCGGCCCTGCGCTCCTGGTAGACGCGGGGCACCCGGATGGCCCAGGTGCGGTCACGGAAGTGGCGCTTGACCTCACCGGTCATGGTGACCACGGCGTAGCCGCGGAAGGCGTGGCCGAGGGTGGGGTCGAATCCGTTGATGGCCTTCATCAACCCGACGTACGCGGCCTGGAGGAGGTCCTCCAAGGGCTCGCCCCGGTAGCGGTAGCGGCGGGCGATCTCCATGGCGAGTGGCCGGTGCATCTCGACGATCCGCTCGCGCAGGCGCTCGGCGCGGTATTCGGAGACCTCGGGCAGAACCATCTCGGCGAGGAGTTCCTCGGCGGTCATGTCGGTGAGTTCGAGGGCCTGAACAGACATTGCTGCTCCTTGTATAACTGTCGGACGACACCGGCAGCTCGGAGCAGCATCCGGGCAGACGGCATCGCCTCGACCACTTTTCGAGGCGAGGCCCTCTGCTGGACCTCGGTTCTAGTATTACCCCGATTCCGGGAGTATTGCTCGCTCTCAGGTAACAGTAAGGTTGCTAATCAAATGGCGAGGAGGACCTGAGTGACGGTGTCGGAGAACGGCGAGAGAGCGGCGGCCCTGACTCTGACGTCGGCGCTGGTCGGTGGGGTCAATGTGATCCGGGTGACGGGCCTGCTGGACGCGACGACCAGGGACCAGTTCGCCGACTACCTGGCGGCCGAGGTCGCCGAGCACGGTCCGGACATGGCGCTGGACCTGGGCGGGGTGACGTTCATGGACTCCCGCGCGCTCGGACTCATCGTCCATCACTGGCAGCTCAGCACCAACTCCGGGGGGAAATTCGCCCTCATCGGCGTGGAGTACGCCAAGACCAAGGTGATGTGGATCACCGGCCTGGCCCAGCGCCTGCCCCTCTACGACACGGTCGAGGACGCGCTCGCCGCGTTCGGTTAGCCCGCTCCCCCACCTGCTCCCCCGCCGTCCGGCCCGGGTGTCACGGCGCCCTCCGGCCCGGGTGTCCACGGCGGCCGGTGCTCCCTCCCGGCGGCCACGGCGCCGCCGCGACACGCCGGCCTCCCGGACAGCTCCCTCCCCCGGGCACCTCGCCCCCGGGGCGCCGCCTCCCGGGCACCTCGCTCAGGGCGCCGCCCTCTCAGCCGGCTCGCCCGCCCCGGTTCCGCTGGTGCTCGTCGACCAGCAGCCGGGCCAGATCGGCTACCTTCACCTGGTGGTGCTGGGAGATCCTGCGCAGTTCGTCGAAGGCGGCCTCGGCCGAGCAGCCGCTGGACTTCATGATGATGCCCTTGGCCTGGTCGATGATCGCCCGGCCGGCCAGCGCCTCCTGCATCTGGGCGGCGTCGGTCCTGACCTCGTCGTAGTCCCACATGTTGGCCAGCGCCACGCCCACCTGCTCGGCGAGCATGTCGGCCAGCGGGGGGACGCTCCGGGCCGCGAAGACGCCGGGACGCACGCCGTACAGGCCGAGGACCAGGACGGCGCGCTCGACGGTGATCGGCAGGGCCAGGACCGAGCGGATCCCGCAGCGGACCGCCATGCCGGCGTAGTCCGGCCAGCGCGACTCGCGCAGCACGTCCTGGATGATCACGTGACGGCCGGTGGCTCGGGCCTCGGCGGAGGGCCCCTGTCCCAGCTCGCCCTCGCTGTCGACGAGCACGATGAGCTCGCTGTGCGAGGCCGAGACGACCAGGCGCTCGGCACGCCACAGCTCGGCCGAACCGCCCGCGCAGCCGGGCACGTCGCCGGCGAGGGTGGTGGTGAGCCCGCGCAGCACGCTCTCGCTCGAGGTCTCCTCGCTGACCCTGCCGAGCGCGGCGAGGTCCCGGGCGAGAACGGGAGTGACCATCTCCATGTCACGGAACCCCTTCCTGATTTCGCTAACTTAATCACTATCTGACCGCGCATCGATCCGACCCACCGGGTGGCGTACCGTCTACGACGGGGCCAGTCCCATCCCGGCCGCTGACGAGGACGAACATTGACCGACGCCATTGGCCTTCAGGCCTTGGAGCAAGCGCTGAGCGCGCTGACGACCAGGGTCTCCTCCCTGCGCGAGACCAGGTCCGCCTACCCAGCCGACCCCCGGTCCACACTCGACGCCGCGCTGGCGGAGCTCGACACCGCCCGCGAGCTGCTGGAGACGTCCCTGCGCGAGCTGCGCAAGGCGCCCAAGCGGTCCGGTGAGCGGGAGAGCGGGTCGCAGCGGGAGCTCAAGCTGCTGCGGCAGGTGTTCCGCACCTTCCCCGTCCCCGTGGTGGTGCTGGACGCCTCGGGGGTGGTCCGGCGCATCAGCGCGGAGACCTCCCAGATGCTGGGCAGCCCGGCCGGCTATCTGATCGGGCGCTCCTTCCCGCTGTTCGTCGACGTCTCCCGGCGCGCCGCGTTCCGCTCGCACCTGACGGCGGTGCAGCAGGGAGGGCAGACCGCGACGTTCCAGACGCGGCTGGCCCACCAGGGCCGCGCGCACACGGTGCAGCTCGCCCTCACCCGGCTGACGATGCCGGGCGAGCCGCAGGAGATGACCGCCGTCGTGATCCTCCCGCTGGAGGCACAGGTGGCCGGCGCCCCCCGGGGACCGGTCGACCGGTCGGACGCCTCCCTGGTCATGGCCGCCGCCCGCCGCCAGGAGCTGCTGTCCGCGATGACCCGCCTGCTGCTCGACGAGGAGAGCCTGCGCCAGCCGGTGACCGTCACCCGGGCCGCACGGCTGCTGGCGGCCGAGAGCGCCGACTGGGTGATCGCCGACGTGGTCCGCGACGGCGTGCCCCGGCGGGCCTGCGTGCTGGGCCCGGGCGACAAGCCGGTGACCGACTTGATCCGGCTGATCGAGGGGATGACCCCGCTGACCGCGCCGGCCGTCGCCCACGTGCTGACCGGCGGCTCGGGCGTGGTCCACGAGATGCTGGAGGACGAGACGCTGCTCGGCGAGGTGCCCGGCGGGCCGCCGCTGCTGCGGGTCATGGGCGCCGCCTCGGCGCTGATCGTGCCGATCCAGGGTGACGGCGGCGCGCTGGGCGCCCTCACCCTCCTACGGCTGCGCGACCGCGAGCCGTTCTCCCTGGCCGACCTGGGCCTGATGGAGGAGATCGGTGTCCACCTCGGACTCGCCCTGCGCGCCCGGCGCAGCTTCCAGACGCGGTCCCAGGCCGCCGACGCGCTGCGCACCAGCGTGGTGCCGCGGAGCCTGCCGGACATCCCCGGATTCGAGGCGGCGGCGATCTATCACGCGGGCTCCAGCCTGGTCGGGGCCGAGTTCTACGACGTCTTCCCCGTGCGGGACGGGTGGGGGTTCGCCCTGGGCGGCGCGGCGGGCAAGGGCGAGGAGGCCGCGTCGGTCAGCGCCATGGTCCGCAACGGGCTGCGCGTCCTCAGCGTCTGGGAGTCCGATCCGGGCGAGGCGCTGCGCAAGCTGAACCACGCGCTGACGGTGCAGCACAGCGGCATGTTCGTGATGGCGGTGGCGGGGTTCATCCGGGCGCGCAGGATCAAACTGGCCAGCGCGGGACACCATCCCGCCGCGATCCTGCAGTCCGACGGCTCGGTACGGTTCACCGCCGGCGGCGGCGTGCCGCTCGGCATCGCCGCCGAGGCCGAGATGTTCAGCGAGGAGCTCACGCTGTCCTCGGGCCAGACGCTGGTCTTCTACTCCGACGGGCTGGTCGCCTCGCAGAACGAGCAGGGCGAGCCGTACGGCGAGAACCGCCTGGCCGACGTGCTCGCGCGCTGCGTGGCGCAGTCCCCGGCCACGGTGGTCAAGGCCGTGGAGGAGGACCGGCACGCCTTCTCCGGCGGACGGGTGTGGGACGAGATCGTGATCCTCGCCCTGCGCGCCGTGTGACTCACCCGCCCCACGCGCCTCGTCCGCCCCCCGGCACGGTGCTCCCGGTGGGGCATGGCGCTCCCGGTGACTCGCGGCGCCCAGGACATCCGCGCCGACCTGGGCAGACGACCGGCAGGGGCGGGCACGGCCGGCGCCCGCCCCGGGAAGCCGCGGCGGAGCGGGAAAAATTGAGGTTTGCCGACGGCGGGAATCCGGGTATGTTTTCTCTCATACAGACGTGTGCCTAAGACGCAGGCACCCCTGAAGGAATCACAGGCTTTCCATGCCTATCTCCTCCCAGAGGTGTGCCGTGAATATTGCATTCGTCTCCTCCGACGCGCTGTCCTCCTCTCAGAGCCAGTCCGACATCGCCGCGCAGCGTGCCCACCTCCTCGCCATCGCCCGCGAGCTGGGCCGGGAGCACAAGGTCACGATCTACACCCGCCGGCACTCCGACTCCGACAAGCCGCGGGTGCGGGTGTCGCAGGGGGTCACGCTGGAGAACCTGCCCGCCGGGCCGGCGGAGGACCTTCCCGAGGACAGCGTCCTGCCCTACCTGCCCGACCTCGGCGACCAGCTCATGCGCCGCTGGGGGCAGGACCGCCCGGACGTCATCCACGCCCACTCCTGGACCGGCGGCCTGGCCGCCATCGCGGGAGCCGACGGTCTCGGCGTCCCGTTCACCCAGAGCTTCAGCAGCGAGCACACCCACGACGCCAAGAAGGTCCGGGTGCAGCGCGCGATCGGCCGCCGGGCCAGCGCGGTGATCGCCGGATGCGGGGACGAGGAGTCCACGCTGATCCGGCTGGGCGTGCCGCGCCGCAACATCTCGGTCATCCCCTGCGGCGTCGACGTCGAGCGGTTCCGGCGCCAGGGGCCGGCCGCGGCCCGCGGCACCCGGCCCCGCCTGCTCCACGTCGGGCCGCTGACCAAGGAAAAGGGCGTCTACACCGCCATCCGCGCGCTGGAGGGCATCCCCGACGCCGAACTGCTCATCGCCGGCGGACCGGAGGCCGCGGCGCTGCCGCACGACGCCGACGCGCACCGCGTCATGCTGCTGGCCAAGGAGGTCGGCGTGGAGGACCGGGTCACCCTGCTCGGGCAGGTCCCGCACACCTCGGTGCCCAAGCTGATGCGCAGCGCCGACGTGGTCGTCTCGCTGCCGCAGGAGACCTCGACCGGCGTCGTCGCGCTGGAGGCCATGGCGTGCGGCGTGCCGGTCATCGCCTCGGCGGTGGGCGCCCACCTCGACTCCGTCGTGGACGGGGTGACGGGCCTGCTGGTGCCGGCGGACCGTCCGGCGCGGACCTCGCGCCTCATCCGCGAGCTGCTCGCCGACCCCACCCGGCGCACCGCGCTCGGCTTCGCCGGCGCCGACCGCGCCCGCTCCCGCTACTCCTGGGAGCGGATCAGCCAGGAGCTCGTCCAGGTCTACGAGAACGCGCTCGCCGCGCGGCACTGACCGGCCACACCTGCTGGGGTCCCCATACGGGGGCCCCAGTTCTCATGTCCGGCGCTTTCCTGCCCGGCTTTCAAGTCCGGCTTCCATGTCCAGCTTTCCTGTCCAGCTTTCCTGCCCGGCTTTCCTGCCCGGCTTTCAAGTCCGGTCCCGGGCGGTAGATCCGGCTGGTCCCCCGTCCCCTACCGTCCGCGCGCCGCACGGCAGCGCGGCGGCACGGCGGAGTCGTTCCGCTCCCTTGCCCCTCGGCTCCCTTACCCCTCGGCCCGTCCCTGCCCGTCCTGTCCCGGCGCTGCTTGTCCCGGCCTGTCCTGTCCCGGCGCGGTACGGCGGTGCAGCAGGACGCCGAGGCCGGCGGCGGTCAGCAGGACGGCCCCGGCCAGGACGAGGATCACGGCACCGCCGACGGCCCCGCCGGTCCAGTGCCAGACGGCCTCGGGGACCGCCAGCGTCAGCCCGGTCACGCCCGCGACGATCAGCACCCAGGCGCGTTCCCTGCCGTACAGCGCCAGGCAGGCCAGCGCGATCAGCGCGGTCACCGAGTAGCCCCAGGTCTGCTCATCCCACAGCAACGGCCACTGCCCTCCGGCCAGCGCGATGACCGCGCCCGTACCCAGGGCGAGCGGGCGCGGGACCAGGCGCCCGGCGAGGGCGAGGGCCAGGACGAGCGCGCCCAGCGCGACGTAACCGGCCCCCCACGCGGCGCTCTCCGGCCGGGCGAACGCCTCCAGCAGGCCGGTGACGGCGACCAGAGCCAGGGCCCCGCAAGCCAGCAGGCCGACCGCGGTGGGCAGCGCCACGTAGGCGGCGGCCGCGACGGCCAGTCCGACCGCGCCACCGGCCAGCACCTCGTCGTGCTCGGCGACGACCCCCGCGCAGAGGGCGGCCGTCGCCGAGCCCAGCGCGGCGAGCGTGGCGGCGACCCTGCGCTGCACGGCGGCCGTCCGGCCGGTCGCCGCCCAGGCCATCCGGCCCAGCCAGGCGGCGGCCGCCAGCAGCAGGGCGGTGATGACCGCGAGCACCGCGATCCTCGCCGGCTGGGACATCCGGTCCCACCCCAGGCCGACGAAGGTGGCCGCCCCGGCGAGGACGAGCCCGCCGCCGACGTAGGAGACGATCTCGCTCCACCGCACGCCGCCGGCCGGCCGCTCGCGCAGGGCCTCGCGCACGGCCCGGGCGACCGGCTCCACCTGCTCGGCACGGAGCTCGCCGGAGTCCACCAGCCTCGACAGCGCCTGCCGTACCGGATCAGCGTCGCTCATAGGCGCATGCTCGCACAGACGGGAGCCGGGGAACACACCGGTCACCGACGGCCCGAGGACGGCACATCGCTGAAGCAGGCGGGCCGAGGACGGCGCATCGCTAGAGCAGGCGGGCCGCCTTGAGGCTGAGATGGACCAACAGCCGGTCCTCGCCGTCGGCCAGGTCGCGGCCGATGAGCCGCTCGGCCTTGCCCAGCCGGTAGTAGAGCGTCTGGCGGTGCACGCCGAGCGCCGCCGCGGCCGCCTGGACCTGGCCCGCCCGGTCGAGGTAACCCTCCACGCTCCTGGCCAGCTCCGGGTCCACGGCCAGCCCGGCGGTCTCCCCCGCCAGCTCGCGCAGCTCGGCCTGGGACAGGCGGGCCAGCGTCCGGTAGACGCCGAGGTCGGACCAGGCCGCGACGGGGGCCAGGGCGGGCACCCGGTCGGCCACTCTGAGCGCCTGCACGGCCTCCCGCCAGCTCCGCCAGGCCTGCGCGGGGTCGGCCCGGGCGTCCCCGACCCCGGCGGCCGTGCCGTACATGGACTGGACCCGGCCGGCCAGCTGCCACGCCTGGCCCGCCGGGGCGAGCAGCGCGACCAGCGGCTCCCCCTGGACGGGCAGGCCGGGGTCGGAGAGCACGCCGCGCGGGAGGGTCCAGAGCGCGGCCACCCGCTCCAGCGAGGTGCGGACGGCGATGGCGGTCACCGGGCCGTGCACGTCGAGCTGGGACAGCGCCCAGGAGCGCTCGTCGGCGTCGGGGGAGAACAGCTCCCGCAGGTTCCGGCCCAGGTCCTGGCGGCTGCGGGCCTCCTGGGCGAGCGCCGCGGCGACCCGGGCGACCAGGCCCGACACCGAGGCGAGCGCGTCACCGTCGAGAGTGCCGTCGTCCAGCAGCCACAGGTAGCCGTAGGTGACCTCGTGGTGGCGCAGCGGCACGCACACGCGGGCCAGGACGCCCAGCTCGGCGTCGGCGGGGATGCGGACCGGGCCGCGCGCGGCGGCGATGCCGTATCCCTCGAAGTAGGACCGCACCTCCTCCGTCGCGCGGCGGCGCAGGATCGACTCCTGGCGCACCACGTCGATGTCGCCGCTCTGCGCGGCATAGGCCAGGAGCTGGAACGAACGATCTTCAATCGTGGCGGAAGCCCCGAGCCTGGCGGCGATCTCGTCGACTGTCTCCTGCAACACCCTCCCATTGTTGTGCATCTGTATGAACAGCGGTTCCAGCGCTCGTGGCAGATGCACATGAGCCCTATCTGAACAGGGGTTTTAGTCTGAAAGCATGCTCGGTTCCCTTCTTCTCGCCGGTTCGCGGGTGCCGCTCGTCCGGCGCGCGGTGTCCGGCGTCCCGCTGACCCGCAAGGTCGTCGACCGCTTCGTCGCGGGCGAGACCACCCAGGACGCGGTCGAGGCCATCCGCCGGCTGACCGGCGCCGGTCTCGCCGTCACCGTCGACCACCTGGGCGAGGAGACCCGGGACGCCGGAGCCGCCGCCCAGACGGCGGACGCCTACATCGTGCTGCTCGACGCGCTGCGCGGGCTGGGGCTCGGCGACCGCGCCGAGGTCTCGGTGAAGCTCTCGGCGGTCGGCCAGGCGCTCGGCGGGGACGGCGACAAGATCGCTCTGGAGAACGCCCGCCGCATCTGCGAGGCCGCCCACGCCTCGGGGGCGAACGTGACCTTCGACATGGAGGACCACACCACGGTCGACTCCACGCTGGGCATCCTGCGGGCGGTGCGCGAGGACTACCCCTCCGCCGGCGTCGCCCTCCAGGCATACCTGTTCCGCACCGAGGCGGACTGCCGCGACCTGTCCCACGAGGGCTCGCGGGTCCGCCTGGTCAAGGGCGCCTACGCCGAACCCGCCACGGTGGCCCACCAGAACAAGGTCGAGGTCGACAAGGCCTACGTCCGTTGTCTGCGGATCCTCATGGCGGGGAAGGGTTACCCCATGGTGGGGACGCACGACGACCGGCTCATCTCGATCACCGAGACCCTGGCCGACCGTTTCGGCCGATCCCTGGGCGAGTACGAATACCAGATGCTCTACGGGATCCGCACCGACAAGCAGCAGGCCCTGGCCGGTGCCGGCCACACCATGCGCGTCTACATCCCCTACGGCGACGACTGGTACGGCTACTTCATGCGCCGCCTCGCCGAGCGCCCGGCCAACATCGCCTTCTTTCTTCGTGCCCTTGGAGGCAAGTGATGGATGCCATCTCCAACGTTCCTACCCCCGCCAACGAGCCGGTGCTCGGCTACGGGCCGGGCAGCGCCGAGCGTGCGGCGCTCGAGAACCGCGTCAAGGAACTGGCCGGAGCCCAGCTCGACCTGACCATGACGATCGGCGGCGAGCAGCGGATGGCCGGCGGCGCCTCCATCGACGTGGTCCAGCCGCACAACCACGCCTCCGTGCTCGGCCGTACGGCTGACGCCACCGCCGACGACGTGCGCGCCGCGATCGACGCCGCGCGCAAGGCCGCGCCCGCCTGGCGCGCCCTGTCGTTCGACGAGCGCGCGGCGATCTTCCTCAAGGCCGCCGACCTGCTGGCCGGGCCGTACCGGCAGACGCTGAACGGCGCCACGGTCCTGGGCCAGTCGAAGTCGGCGCAGCAGGCCGAGATCGACTCCGCCTGTGAGCTGATCGACTTCCTGCGTTTCAACGTGGCCTACGCGCGCCAGCTCTACAGCGACCAGCCGGTGTCGTCCCCGGGCGTGTGGAACCGGATGGAGTACCGCCCGCTGGAGGGCTTCGTCCTGGCGATCACGCCGTTCAACTTCACCGCCATCGCCGGCAACCTGCCGTCGGCGCCGGCCCTGATGGGCAACGTCGTCGTCTGGAAGCCCTCCCCCACCCAGCAGTTCGCCGCGCACTTCACCATGCGCCTGCTGGAGGAGGCCGGGCTCCCGCCGGGCGTCATCAACATGGTGACCGGCAACGGCGCCGCCGTCTCCGAGGTCGCCACGGCCCACCCGGACCTGGCCGGCATCCACTTCACCGGATCCACCGCGACCTTCCAGCACCTGTGGTCCACGGTGGGCGCCAACATCGCCTCCTACCGGTCCTACCCGCGTCTGGTCGGCGAGACCGGCGGCAAGGACTTCGTGCTGGCCCACCCCTCGGCCGACCCGGCGGTGCTGACCACCGCGCTGGTCCGCGGCGCGTTCGAGTACCAGGGGCAGAAGTGCTCGGCGGCCTCCCGCGCCTACGTCCCGCGCTCGGTCTGGTCGCTGATCCGCGACGACCTCGTCGGCATCTCCGAGTCGCTGACCGTCGGCGACGTGGCCGCCGACATGTCGACCTTCATGGGCGCGGTCATCGACGGGCGGGCCTTCGCCAAGCACAAGGCCGCGATCGACCGGGCCCGCGGGCTCGACTCGATCAACGTGCTGACCGGCTCCTACGACGACTCCACCGGCTACTTCGTGAAGCCGACCATCCTGGAGTCGGCCGACCCGACCGACGAGATCTTCACCAGGGAGTACTTCGGGCCGATCCTCGGCGTGCACGTCTACGACGACGCCGACTTCGACGCGGTGCTCGACCAGATGGAGAGCGTCTCCCCGTACGCGCTGACCGGTTCGGTCATCGCCCAGGACCGCTACGCGATCGCCTCGGCGTCGGAGCGGCTGCGCTTCGCGGCGGGCAACTTCTACGTCAACGACAAGCCCACCGGCGCCGTCGTCGGCCAGCAGCCCTTCGGCGGCGCCCGCGCCTCGGGCACCAACGACAAGGCCGGTTCGATCTTCAACCTGATCCGCTGGGTCAACGCCCGCACGATCAAGGAGACGTTCGTCCCGCCGGTCGACCACCGCTACCCGCACATGGGCTGACCTCCCGCGGCCCGGCCGGCGGCGGCCCGGCCCGAGAGAGCCCGGCTGTTCGAACGGCACCGCCGAACTCTAGAGATAGACTCTAGCCATGAGTGATGTCAAGCGGACGAACAAGCGGGCGCAGAAGGCGAAGGAGTGGACGTCTAGGCCGGTCGCC
>NZ_JBSFPS010000241.1:0-15367 GCF_053588315.1 Streptosporangium sp. NPDC003464
GCTCCGGCCACCTCGGCATGTGTTCAGTCGGATCAGCGTGGCGAGGCCGAGCACCTCAGGTCCGCCGGGGAGCAGTCGTCGCCCCCGCGCAGGCCGCCACCGCCGAGCCCGCCACCCGCCTGGACCGTGCCGCCCTGCGCGAGGCGATCACCACGCGCCCGGGCGACGGCATCGCCGGCGTCGTGGCCGAGGTGCACAGGGACGGGCAGCGGTGGCGGGGCACGGCCGGGGACCTCGTCACCGGTAAGCGCATCAGCCGCGACGCTCATTTCCAGATCGGCAGCATCAGCAAGGCCATGGAGGCGGTGATCCTGCTCCAACTGTCCGCCGAGGGCCGGGTCGACCTGGACCAGAGCGTCCAGCACTACCTGCCCGGGCTGCTGCCGGAGGAACGGTTCAAGGAACCGATCAGCGTACGGCAGCTGCTCAACCACACCAGCGGCCTGCCCCAGGGCTTCGAGGGCGCCCCGGCCACCTGCCCAGGAGCAATGGCGAGCTGGTCGATGTCAACGTGCAGGGCGGGCTGCCCGCCAGCATGACCTCCACCACGGGCGGCCTGGACCGCTTCATCTCCGGCCTGTTCGACGGCCGGCTACTGCGCCCGGCACAGACCGCGGAGCTGTTCGCCGTGCCCAAGGGCGCCGACGGCAAGGCGCTGCCGTACGCCGACGACTCCATCTGCAGCACCGGCCCCGACAAGGGCACGGCCTGCTTCAGCGTCGGACTGATGTCCGTGCCGCTCACCGACGACTCAGCAACTCGCCGATGGGGTGCTCATACGACCCTCCGACACCGCGTGTTGATCAGTAAAGTGGGCTGTAAGGGTCATACCATTTCCTACAGTGGCGAATGATGCCGTAGTGGGATGCGAGGAGCACCTGAGGGCTCGTTGAGCACGCGGGAGTCCGGTCGCAAGCTCCGCTGCCCATCGAACTGTTTGTGTGCGAGGGATAAACGTGTCTACTGCTACAGCCTCAGTTGGACAGCGCATCAAGACCGCCCGCCGCCAGCGCGGCATCTCCCAGGCGGAACTTGCCCACCCCGAACTGTCGGACAGCTACGTCTCACTCATCGAGAGCGGCAAGCGGACCGCGACGCCCGCGGTCCTGGAACTGCTCGCCGAGAAACTCGAATGCTCCCTGTCATACCTGCTCAGCGGCGTGACAGCCGAGCAGCAGGAGGAGCTCGAACACAACCTGAGGCACGCCCGGCAGGCGCTGGACAGCGGCAGCGCGGCCGAGGCGCGCACCCGCTACGCCGCGCTGCTGGCCGACGACACGCTGGCGAGCTTCCCCCACATGCGCCAGGCCGCCGAGCTCGGCCTGGCCGACGCGCTGCAGAGCTGCGGCGACCTCGACGAGGCCGTCGTGCTGCTGACCCGGGTACGGCAGCGCGACGCGGCGCAGATGCCCGTCGAACTGTATGCGAGCATCACCTGCGCGCTGGCCGGCTGCCAGCGCCGGCGGGGCGACCTGACGGCGGCCGTGCAGGTGGCCGAGCAGCTCCTGGCCGGCGTGCGGCGGCCGGTCTGGAGCGAGGAGCTGATCCGGCTGGGCGCCGAGCTGCTCATCGCCTACGCCGAACGCGGCGACCTGCTGCGGGGCCGCCAGTTCCGCGGCGAGCTGCTGGCGGCCGCCGACCGCCTCGGCACCGCCGCGGCGCTCACCGTGGCGCACCAGGCGGCCGCGGTCCTGGCGGTGGAGACCGGACGCGGCGACGAGGCGCTGGCCCATGTCGAGCGGGCCATCGCCGCCCAGGCCGAGCTCGGCGACGCCGACCGGCTGGAGCGGCTGCACGGCGCCTACGCCCGGATCGCGCTCGGCGTGCAGCCCGCGGAGGCGGAGAAGTGGTACCGGCGGCTGGCCGGGGCGCACGCCGAGCTGACCGCCAGATCCGCCACCGCGGCGGAGACGGCCGACTGCACGGCGAACCTGATCCGCGCCGAGCTGCTGCTGGGCTCCGCCGAAGGGGCCAAGGAGCACCTGACGGCGCTGCTGGAGCAGATCGAGGGCCTGCCGCGCAATCTCCAGGCCGACGTCCACCTGCTGGCCGGGCAGGCGATGGCCGGCCTGGGACGGCGGCGCGAGGCGGTGCACGAACTGGCCGCGGTGGCCGCCTGGCTGGAGGAGGCGCCGGCCACCCGGCCGACCGCGCGGGCCTGGCTCACCGTCGCCCAGACGCTGCAGGCGCTCGGCGAGCCCGCCCACAGCGTCGCGGCCTACCAGCGGGCGCTGGCCTGCATCGGGCTGTGACCGCAGCCGGCTGACCGCGGCCGGGGCGGAGCGTGCCGTCGGCGTCGCCACCGGGGTTCACGGCGCAGCTGCGGGCTCTCGACCGGACGGAGCGACCGGACGCCCGACACGGCGGTGCGACCGGACGCCCGACACGGCGGTGGATCGGCGTGGTCCGCCGCCGTGTCCGGCGGAGGGTGTCAGGCGTCGAGAACCGCGAGGTCGAGCCGGCTGAGGCGATCCGGCTCCGCGATCACGTCGATCTCGGTGACCGCGCCCTCGACGATCGTGAAGCTGAGCACCAGGCGCAGCCGGCCGCCGGGGGCCATCGCGAGTCCGACCGCCCCGTCGATCGCCACCGGCCCGGTGAACCATGCCCGTTCCATGGCGGCCATCGCGCCCTTGGCCACGGGGTGGGCGCCGCGGACCACGACGGGTTCGAGCGTGGGGATGACCATCTTGTCGGCCCGGAGCACCACGTCGGGGTGGAGCAGGGCGACCAGCGCCTCGAAGTCCCCGCCGCGGGTGGCGGCCAGGAAGGCGTCGACGACCCGACGCCGGCGGGTCAGGTCGGCGCCGGGCGCCGGGGCGGCCCCTTTGACCCGGCGGCGGGCGCGGCTCGCGAGCTGCCTGGTCGCCTCCGGCGACCGCTCGAGCATCGGGGCGATCTCGTCGAAGGGCACGGCGAACATGTCGTGCAGCACGAAGGCGAGCCGCTCGGCCGGCGTCAGCGTGTCGAGCACCACCAGCAGCGCCACCCCGACCGAGTCGGCCATCAACGCCTCCCGCTCGGGATCGTCCCCGGACTCGGGACCGAGGGCCGGGTCGGACACCCGCGCGTCGATGGGCTCCTCGCGCCGATGCTCGCGCGAGCGCAGCATGTTCAGGCACACGCGCGCCACCACCGTGGTCAGCCAGGCGCCGAGGTTCTCCACGCCGCCGGTGTCGGCGCGGCTGAGTCTCAACCAGGCTTCCTGCACGGCGTCATCGGCCTCGCTGAGCGAGCCGAGCATCCGGTAGGCCACCGCTCGCAGCTGGGGCCGGTGCTCCTCGAAACGCTCTGTCAGCCATTCGCTTCCGTCCACCGTGTCACATTCCTTCGTCGCCGGGGTTCATCGCAGTAGATGTGCAGAACACCAGCCGAAGGTATCGGGAGCCCGGCTCCCGGACCGGACGAGGTGCCGGGGAGGCCACGGGCGGCGCCGGCCGTCGGCGGTCCTAGCCCGAGCAGAGCTGGGCGCGCAGGGTCTCGCCCGCCCAGCGCTCCCAGCGCTCACGCGGCCAGCCGCGCTCCCGCACGAACAGCAGGTACAGCTCGGGGCTGAGCAGGCCGTACAGCAGATCGGCGGCCTCCTCCACCGACATCTCCGCCCGTGCGCCCGGCTTGCCGACCAGCGCCTTGGCCGCCCCTCGCTGGACGACGTAACGCGGATCGACGTCGTGCGGCCACAGGGCGGCGACCTCGGGGTCGCTCGCGGAGGCGCCCTCCAGCACCCTGCCGATCGGCGCGACCCGTTCCAGGACCGATGTCGTGCCGGCGACGTAGGCGCGCAGCATGTCCTGCGCGGTGTCGGCGGCCAGCGCCGCGGCGTACCACGGCCGGTCCATCGTGGCCACCGGCTCGTCGTCACCCGCGATCGTGACATCGACCAGCTCCTTCAGCAGGGCGCGCTTGTTGCCGAAGACGAAGTAGATCGTCTGCACCGCGACCCCGGCCTTGTCGGCGACGTCCTGGAGATTCGTCGCGCCGTATCCGTCCCGCACGAACAGCTCCAGTGCCGCCGCGAGGATGCGCCGTCGCGTCTCCTTCGCCTTCTGCGCCCGCTTGTTCGTCCGCTTGACATCACTCATGGCTAGAGTCTATCTCTAGACTCAATTGCTAGAAGTCAACTCTAGAGAGAAGGTCCAATCATGTCGGTCATCAGCGTCACCCGATTCCAGGCCGATCCCGCCGACGCCGAGCAGGTCCGGGCCCGGCACGCCGCTCTGGTCTCCGCGACCAGGGCCACGCTGTCCGGCCTCACCGAGGCGCGCCTCGGCCGGCTCGGCGACGAGACGTGGGTCGGCGTCTGGCGCTGGGATTCGGCCGCCAGCCTGCGGGCGGCCCGCCAGGCACTGCCCGGCACCGCCGCGGCCGTCGCGGCGTTCGCGGTGGCCCGCGAGGTCACCGCGGAGGACATCGAGGTTCTCGACGAGCTCTGACCGCCCGCCCCGGCCCCGGAACCCGGGGCCGGGGTCCCCGAATCGAGGAGATGACATGATCGAGATCGACGCGTTGACGAAGGTGTACGGCTCGGCGCAGGTCCGGGCGGTCGACGAGGTGTCCCTGCGCATCGGCGCCGGATCGGTGTTCGGCTTCCTGGGGCCCAACGGCGCGGGCAAGACCACCACCATCAAGATGCTGGCCGGCCTGCTGACCCCCACCTCGGGCCGGGTCCGGCTGGGCGGCTTCGACGTGGCCCGGCAGCGCTCGGCCGCGATGGCGCAGTTCGGCGCCGTGCTGGAAGGCTCGCGCAACGTCTACTGGAGCCTGTCGGCCTGGCAGAACCTGATGTACTTCGGCAGGCTCAAAGGGCTGCGCAAGCACCGGGTCGCCGAGCGCGCCCAGAACCTGCTGACCGACCTCGGCCTGTGGGAACGGCGCCACGACAAGGTCGGCGGCTTCTCACGCGGCATGCAGCAGAAGGTCGCCATCGCCACCGCCCTGATCGCCGACCCGCCGATCGTGCTGCTGGACGAGCCGACGCTCGGCCTCGACGTCGAGGCCACCCGCACCGTCAAGAACTGGATCGCCGAGCAGGCCCGCGAGCTCGGCACCACCGTCCTGCTCACCACGCACCAGCTCGACGTGGCCCAGGAGCTGTGCGACCGGGTGGCCGTCATGCGCCAGGGACGGCTGGTCGCCGACCTGCCCACCCGTGACCTGCTGGACGGCTTCCGCGAACGGGATCGGTACGAGATCCGCGTCGAAGGCGAGGCGCCGCCGGGGTTCGACGGCGTCACACGCGAGGGCGTCACCACGATCAGCGTACGGGTGAGCGACCCGCGCGAGGTGTACGGCGTGGTCGAGCGGCTACGCGCCCAAGGGGCCGTCCTGGAGTCGCTGACCCAGGTGCGGCCCGACCTGGAGGATGTGTTCCTCGCGCTGGTGAGCGAGCCGTCCCATGCTTGACGTCCTGCGCGCCGAGATCGGCAAGGGCCTGCGGGTGCAGCTCGCCCACCCGGCAGGTCATGTGATCACGCTGCTGATCAGCACCATGATGTACCTCGGCCTGCAGTTCGTCCTGGGCCAGGGCGAGCTCCGCCAGGACCTGCTGCCGCAGACCCTGGTCGCGATCGGCGGCTACTGGTTCCTGCAGTACGCCGCCCTGGTGATGGTGGCCGACCTCATCGAGGAGAAACGCGCCGGCACCTTCGCCCAGGCCCAGATGACCACGGCGCCGCCGTGGCTGCCGATGCTCGGCCGGCTGATCACCGCCTCGGTGTTCGGGCTGGCGGTGGCCGTCGTCGCCTCCCTCGTCCCGATGCTGGTGGCCGGGATCGCGATCCCGCTGCGCTGGACGGCGCTGGTGCCTGTCCTGCTCCTGGGGGTCGATGTGCTGGCCTTCACCTTCCTGCTGGCCGCCCTAGCCCTGGTCTCCCCGATGATCGGCGCCCTGCAGTCGCTGTTCGCCTCGCTGGTGCTGCTGCTCAACGGCTCGTTCCTGCCGCTGGCCCTCTATCCCGACTGGCTGGCCGTGGTGGCCAGAGTCCTGCCCACCACGCTGGGCATCGAGGCGACCACCCAGACGCTGTTCGAGGGCCGGACCCTGGCCGAGGTCTGGAGCGGCGGCACCCTGCCCTGGCTGATCGCCCACACCCTCGTGCTCACCGCCGTCAGCGGCCTGCTGTTCGTCCGCAACCACCGCCGAGCTCTGCAGGAGTCCTCATGACCTTCGCCCGCGGATTCGCCGCAGAGGTCCGCAAGGGTCTGCTCAACCTCGCCGCCGGATGGCGCGAAACCCTTATCCAGATGATCACGTTTCCGCTGTTCTACCTGCTCATCGTGCTGTTCATGGGACGCGGGCAGCTCCGTGCCGAGCTGCTGCTGCCGGTGCTGCTCGGCATGATGGCGCTGACCTTCATCCATGAGCAGGTCAACCGGGTGTTCTGGAGCTATCTGGGTGACATCCAGTCCGGCGTGCTGGAACAGACCTACCTGACCCCGCTGCCCTCGGCCGCTAGCATCCTCGGCCGCCAGGTCGCCGCCGTGATCTCGGCCCTGCCCACCGCGCTGGCCGTCCTGGCCACCGGCGCCACCGCCATCGTCCTCCAGGGCGGGCGGGTGCCCTTCGACGCGCAGGTGATCGTGCCGCTGGCCGCCATCGCGGTGGGCACCTGCGGGCTGGCTCTCATCCTGTGCGGGCTGACTCTGGTGTTCAAGCGCATCGAGATCGTCACGCAACTGTCCGTGGCCGTCTACGCCATCGCCGGCGGCACCCTGGTCCCCCTGGCCGCCATGCCCGACCCCATCGCCCTCCTCAGCCGGCTGGTGGTCCCCATCGCGCCCGGCATCGAGGCCATGCGCGACATCCTGCTCGGCGGGCATTCCCTCGCCGCCCTCCCGACCGGCTTGGGCCTCGGCTGGCTGCTGGTCCAGCCGCTGCTCATCACGGCCGTCGGGGTGGTCCTGTTCAACCGGCTCGAACACCTCGCCCGACACCGCGGCACCCTCGGCCGCTACTAGGCCGGGGACCTGAACGGAGAAGGAGAACAACCGACGTGAACGCGTTCCTGTGGGTACTGCAGGCCGTCCTGACCGCCGTCTTCGGCCTGACCGGGATCATGCACGCCACTCAGCCCAAGGAGAGACTGCGCCCCATGGCGCCCTGGGTGGACGACCTCACCCTCACCCGGATCCGTCTGATCGGCGCGGCTGAACTTCTCGGCGCCCTCGGACTGCTCCTGCCAGCCCTCGCCGGCATCGCCTCGATCCTCACTCCGGTGGCCGCCACCGGCCTGGCCATCACCATGCTCGGCGCCGTCGCCACCCACGCCCGCCGCAAGGAGCCGGCGGCCATCGCCGTCAACGTGGTGCTGCTCGTGCCGGCCGCAGTCATCGCCTGGGGGCGCTTCGGCCCCTACGCTCTCTGACCCTCTGACCACCTGAACATCGCCAGGGCCGCCCCGCAGGCGGAAGGTGCCTCGGCGCCGGACGGCCCGCCGGGGAGAGCCCAGAACCGGGAGATCACCAATGACAACGGAGAGCGTGACCCTGCGCCCCGTCGGCCACCTCGTGGGCGGTCGCGGCGAGATGTACGAAGACGACTGGCACGACGTGCGATCCGTGATCCGGCTGGACGGCGGGTCCTTCACCGCCTCGGCGGTGCTCGGCCTGGAGCACTTCTCCCATCTGGAGGTCGTGTTCCTCTTCGACCGGATCGACCCGGCCGCGGTGCACAGCGAGCCCCGTCCCCCAAGGGGGAATCCGCAGGCGGCGCCGGTGGGGATCTTCGCCCACCGCGGGCCGTACCGCCCCAACCGCCTCGGCGTCTCCCGGTGCCGGCTGCTCGCCGTGGACGGCCTGGACCTGCACGTCGCCGACCTGGACGCGCTGTCGGGCTCACCGATCCTGGATGTGAAGCCCTACCTGGCCGAGTTCGCCCCCCGGACGCCGGTCACCCAGCCGGCCTGGGCCACCGAGCTCATGAGCCGCTATTACTGAGGCTCCCTCAGGCCGCTTGCCGTAGGACTCCTCGCCGGACCCGGGGCCTTCGCGGGACGTCCCCAGAGGTCGCCGGGACGGAGCCGGCCCCGAGCCGGCCGCCGGCGGCACCCAGGACTACGGGGGCGCGGCGGTGAGGATGGATTCGCCGGCCGAGGTGCGGGCGTACAGGACCGAACGGCCGGCCCGGTGGGCGCTGACCAGGCCCGCGTCGCGCAGCGCGGTGAGGTACTGGGACACCCCGGCCGGGGAGAGACCGGTCCGCTGGGCCAGCTCGGTGGTGGAGGCCGGGGCGTCCAGTTCGGCCAGCAGCAGGGTGCGCGAGCGGCCGAGCACGGCGGCGAGGGCGCCGGTGCCGGTGGTGGGCCGGGGTTCCCACAACGCGCCGATGCCGCGCGCCGGATAGGCGAGTTGCGGTGGGTCCGGCAGGGTCACCCGGGTGAGCGGGCCCGGTCCGGTGAAGGCCGAGGGGATCAGCAGCAGCCCTGCGCCCGCCGTCTTCCGGGACAGGGTCCGCTGCCGGCGGAGGAGCCGTAGCGTGTTGTCGTCCCAGCTCACCGAGGCGTGCAGATCGTTGAAGAGGTGGCCCGCGCCGTGCTCGGCGACCTGCCGGGCCCGGTGGAAGAGGTCGGCGTCGAGCACGGCCCGGATCCGCGCCCAGTAGGGGGCGAGCGCCAGCTCCCAGTAGGTCTCGATCTCTTCCGCGATCCGGGGCAGGTGGGCCTGCGGCTCGGCGTACAGGCTCCGCGAGCGGGGAACGAGCCGCCCCTGCTCGCGCCTCAGGCGGTCGAGGTCCTGGCGTACTTGGTCGACGGGGGCGGCCTGGATCCCGGCCAGTTCCTCCGCCAGCGTGGGGGCCGGCCCGGCGGGGGCCGGGTTGAGGAAGTCGGGGACGTAGCCCGAGGGCAGGATCAGCCCCGCGAGCCAGCCCCGGTCCAGTCCGGCGGCCGTCACCCGTGGCCGTACCTGTTCGAGCCAGAGCCGGTGCACGGGATGCGCGGAGCCGGAACTCAGCAGCCGGAAGCTGGTCCCGACCTCCCACATCGGTGAGACGGCGAACCGCATTTGCGCCAGATCGCTCGCCGAGAAGGCCAGCTCCGCCAGGAGGACCACTCCCCAGAATTCAGACATGCGTTAATCAATGGCGGCCACCCTACAGCGTGGAGACCATTCGGGCATGACTTCAGAGACGATCACCGCGGCGGCCTCAGGCACCTGGAAGCTCGGCGACCTGGCGGTCAACCGGCTCGGTTTCGGCGCGATGCGTCTGACGCAGCTCGGCGGGGCGTTCGCGGCAGACGCGGTCGCGAGCGACCGTGGCCGGGCGATCAGCGTGCTGCGCCGCGCGGTCGAGCTCGGTGTGAACCACATCGACACCGCCGCGTTCTACTTCTCGCCGCTGCGCTCCGCCAACGAGCTGATCAATCAGGCGCTGGCCCCCTACCCGGATGATCTCGTCATCACCACCAAGGTCGGACCGGGCCGGAGTCCGTCGGGTGAGTGGCTGCCCCATGCCACCCCCGAGCAACTGCGCGGCCAGGTCGAGGAGAACCTGCGCCAGCTCGGCCGTGACCACCTCGACGTGGTGAACCTGCGCATCCTCGGAACCGGTTCGATCGCCGAGCGTTTCGGCGCGCTGGCCCAGCTCCGCGACGCCGGGCTCATCCGCCACCTGGGCATCTCCAACGTCCGCCCCGAACACCTCGCCGAGGCCCAGGCCATCGCGCCGGTGGTCTGCGTGCAGAACCGGTACGGCATCGGCGTGGCGCCCGAGCAGGACGGGTTCCTGCGCACCTGCGGCGAGCAGGGTGTCGCGTTCGTACCGTTCTACTCGATCGCCGGCACCGGGGGCGAGAGGGGCGTGAGCGGTGCCGACGGCGACGAGGTGCTCGCCGTCGCGCGCGCGCACGGCGCGAGCCCGGCGCAGGTCCGGCTGGCGTGGACGCTGCACCGCGGACCCCACGTGCTGGCCATCCCCGGCACCGGCGACCCGGATCACCTGGTCGCGAACGTGGCCGCCGGCGCACTGCGCCTCTCCGAGGACGCACTGGCCACCCTGGACTCCCTCCACCGGGGCGGAGTGTGAGAATCCGGCCACCGCTGCCCGCCCGGCGTCTCGTCCGTGGGGAGTGTCAGCCGCCGGTGCAGGCGACGAGGCGCGGAGCGACCTCCTGTGTTGACCAACATAGAATAATATTGCCAGCACAGAGGGAGGTGGCGTGACAACACGACGAGAACAGACCAGTCACGAGAGCCGCGAACTGATCCTCACGGCGGCGGCGGAGCTGTTCGCGGAGAAGGGCTACCGGCAGACCACGTTCGCCGACGTGGCCGAGCGGTCACAGATCAGCAGGGGCTCGATCCCGTGGCACTTCGGCAGCAAGGAGGGCCTGCTGCTGGCCGTGCTCGAACGCTCGGTGGACCTGATCCGCAGCGGGTTCCCCGAGGACCCCGGCGCGGGGGCGGCGAGCTTCGACCACCTGCGGCAGGGCGCCGACGCGCTCATGCGGCTGCCCACCTCGAAGCTCTTCGTCACGCTCCTGGTGGAGGCGCTGGAGCCCGGCTCGCCGATCCACGGCCGCTACGTCGAGATCCACAACACGTTGCGCGAGCACTGCAGAAGGTGGCTGGAGCGCCTCCCGCTGCCCCCGGGCACCTCCGCCGAGACGCTGGCCGTCACCATGGTGGGCGCGGTGATAGGCATCCACCAGCAGTGGCTCCTCGCGCCCGACCGCATCGACCTGATGGAGGCGGTCGCCCCCCTGTGGCTGCTGGTGACCGGCGCGCCGCCGCGGCCGGTCCCGTAGCCGGCCGAGCGCCCGTTCGAGTGCCGCCGCGGCCGCGCCGCTCCTCCCCCGCCCGCCCGGTCTTCACCCTCCTGCTCCCGGCGTGCACGCCGAGGCGTTCCTCGACGGGCCGAGGCCCCGGCCCGGCCCGGCCCGGTAGCGAGCGGACCAGGCCCGGGTCCTCTCCCCCAAGGCGCGCCGGGGCCGTCAGTATCCGATGATCGTGGATCGGCGCACGGGGGTGGCACTCATCCGTACCAGCCCCGCGGCGAGGGCTTTCTGGCACAGCGCGCCCAACTGGACGACCGTGGGGGGATAGCCGGTGTGATTCATGCGCGCCGCGACCAGATCGGGCCGGATCACGGCCGAGTCCACCACGCCCTGCCCGTATCCGAGGAGGAAGGCACGCAGGTGACCAGGTGTCCCGGGCAGCCCGTCACGCCGCAACGTCGCCTCGATGTCGTCCATCTCCTGGGCGATGGCCTGCGACAGCGCGGGCTCGGCTGCGGCCTTGGCGAGAATCTCCCGCCCGTAGTGATGGTAGAGATGCTCAAGCGACGGGCCGGTCAGACTCCGGGTCATCCAGCGTGCTTTATGCCGTCGCATCGCCTGCGCCAGACGCAGTATCGCAACTGTCATGTCTACGTAGACGCCGGCCGCGGCCCCGATGACGGCCCGACACCTCAATCGTTATCACACAGCGTTGGTCGTCTTCGACGCGGAGACCGACGGGACGGCCGCGGTCCGTGACGCCCCGGCCCTGCCGTGACTCCCGCCTCTCAGGCTCGGTTGCCGTCGCCGACCGGATGTTTCGTCGTGGGATGGGCGCGCAGGTGTGCGCGTTCGCCCTGCTTGCCGAACAGGCTGAGGAACTCGACCGGTTCGGCACCGGTGGTGCCGAACCAGTGCGGTACGCGGGTGTCGAACTCGGCCGCTTCGCCGGGCGAGAGCACCAGATCGTGTTCACCGAGGACGAGCCGTAGCCGTCCGTTGAGGACGTAGAGCCATTCGTAGCCCTCGTGGGTCTGCAGCTCGGGTTCCCTCCGGCGGCTGTCGGCCGAGATCACGAGCTTGTACGCCTGGATGCCGCCGGCCCGGCGGGTCAGGGGCAGCATGGTCATGCCGTGCCGGGCGATCGGGCGCAGGTGGATGCGCGGATCTCCGGTGGGTGGGGCGTCGACGAGTTCGTCGAGCGTGACGCCGTGGGCTCTGGCCAGGGGGAGCAGCAGTTCGAGGGTCGGCCGGCGGGCGCCGGACTCCAGCCGGGACAGGGTGCTCACCGAGATGCCGGTCGCCGCCGAAAGGTCGGCCAGCGTGGTTTCGCGCTGCCGGCGCAGCGCGCGTAGCCGGGGTCCGACCGCGGTGAGCGCCTGGTCGAGATCGTGGTCCATGCCGCCAGTTTGCCAGATCGGCAACAGATTTTGCGAAAACGGCCGATGGGCCCGCATCCTCGTCGTGGAGGTGGTCACGGTGACCGATCAGCTGAGGAACAGCTATGACGTGGTGGTGTTCGGCGGAGGCGCCGCGGGTTTGAGCGGGGCGCTGACGCTGGCTCGGGCACGGCGGTCGGTGGTGGTGATCGACGCGGGCGCACCGCGCAACGCCCCGGCCGCGGGCGTGCACGGGCTGCTGGCCCGGGAGGGGGTCCGGCCGGCCGAGTTGCTGGAGCGCGGCCGGGCCGAGGTCCGCCACTACGGCGGTCACGTGGTGGCCGGGGAGATCGCCACGGCGGGCCGGGAGGCCGAGGGGTTCACCGCGGCGCTGGCCGACGGCCGGACGGTCCGTGCGCGCCGGCTGCTGGTGGCCACCGGGCTGGCCGACGAACTGCCGGACATACCTGGATTGCGGGCCCGATGGGGCCGGGACGTGCTGCACTGCCCGTACTGCCACGGTTGGGAGGCCCGTGACCAGGCCATCGGCGTGCTGGCGGGCGGGCCGATGGCGGTGCACCGGGCGTTGCTGTTCCGGCAGTGGAGCGCCGATGTCACGTTCTTCTCCCACACCATGCCGCCGCCGACCGACGAGGAGTCGGAGCAACTGGCCGCCCGCGGCATCAGCGTGGTGGAGGGCGAGGTGGCGTCCCTGGAGATCGTCGAGGACCGCCTGGCGGGGGTGCGGCTGAGCGACGGCACGGTGGTCAGCCGCGAGGCGCTGGCGGTCTCGCCGCGGATGGCGGCGCGCGCCGGATTCCTGGCGGCGCTCGGACTACGGCCGGCGGAACACCCGTCGGGGGCCGGTGAGCACATCCCCTCCGACGCGGCCGGCCGTACCGAGGTGCCCGGGGTGTGGGTCGCGGGCAACGTCACCGATCTGCTCGCCCAGGTCGGTGCCGCCGCGGCGGCGGGCGCTGCCGCGGCGGCCCAGATCAACGCCGACCTGGTCGCCGAGGACACCCGGCAGGCGGTCGACGCCTACCGGGCCCGTTCTCGGCCGAGTCCGGAGCGCGGGTCGGCGGACTGGTGACGGGCGAGCGCCGCCACGGCCGGTGAACCAAGGAGGCCGGCTGCAGAGCACGATCACTCCGTTCAAGGTGGGGCGCCGATAATGGGGCGGTGTCCAGTTGGGAAGCGGCCAAGCGGCGGATGTACGACGTGTTCGGGCACGTCCCGAGACCCGAGCACGCGGACGGCTGTCCACACTGCGTCGCGCCGGGTGAGGATCGGCCCCTCCTGGCAGGACCGGTCGGGTCGATCGAGGCCGCGGCGCTGGCCCGCTACGCCGCCAAGGCACTCAACACCTGGGGCGGTGTCGCCGAGTTCCGCTACTTTCTGCCGCGCCTGCTCGAATGCGCGGCCGCGGACGACTTCGGCTATCCCGATCCCGAGATCGTCTTCGGCAAGCTCACCTCCGCCGACTGGCGGGTCTGGCCGGAGGAGGAGCGCGACGCCGTAGCGGGGTTCCTGGGCGAGTGGTGGCACGAGACGCTGCGCCGTCATCCCGTCCGCCCCTCGATCGACACGGTGGTGTGCGCCCTGGCCGCCACCGGCATGGATCTCGCGCCCTGCCTGGAGATCTGGAGCAGGCTCGACACCGACGCCGCGATCAACCACCTGCACGACTTCGTGCTGACCGGACTGTCGGGCAAGCGCCTGACCAACGCCTTCTGGGACCGCCACAGCCCCGCCTACCAGCAGACTCTCACCTGGCTCACCGGCGGGCCGGCCGCTGCCGCCGTCGAGGCCGCCTTCGCCGCGCAGACGCGGGAGCCCCTGCTCGAACTGCTCGCCGAGATCCACCCGGCCCTGCTCCCGCCGCATGGGGATGGCTGAACATCCCCATGGAGGTTTCCGAGGGCCCGGAGATGACCGTTCTCCCGGGGTGAAGCGGCCCTGCGCCCGGCCCGGCAGGAGGATCCCGGCACAGGTGAGCGGGCAGCCCCTCCCCCGCCCCGGTGAGGGGCCGGTTCCACGGCGGGAGGGGCCGGGGTGAGCGTGGCGCGCGGCGGCCCGACCCGGGGGAACTGCGGGAGACTGGGCAGGTGACAATCGAGAACGCCCGTCCAGGTCCGCCGGAGACCAGCCCTTCCATCGTGCTGCTCACGCTGGCGCACCGGATCGAGTCCGAGCTCGGCGCCGCCCTCGCACCGCTCGGGTTGACGGTCAGCAGGTTCGGCCTGCTCGGGCACATCTCCGGCGTGCCCGGCGCATCGTTCAGCGATCTGGCGCGGATGTCCGGGATCACCGTCCAGAGCGTCCATACGGCGGTGAAGGCGCTGTCCGGCGCCGGGCTCGTCCGCGACAACACCGCCCGCGCCGGGTCCGCCTCGACCATCGAGATCACGCCCGAGGGCGCCCGTCTGATGCGGGAGGCGATGAAGGCCGTGGCCGGGGTCGACGAGCGGCTGTTCGGCCCGGACGCCGACCCGATCCAGCGCCAGGTCGCCGACGCCGTACACGCCGCGTTCGAGGGGCGCCCCCGGCTCTGACCTGACGGGCGGGACGCCCCGGACGGCGAGGGCGCCACGCCTCCTCTCGCAACCTTCAGACACACTGAAGCATCTGTTAAGCTTCAGCGTGCCTGAAGGTTGCGAGAGGAGAACCTGTGGAAGGTCTGCTGCTGTCCGTGCACGTACTCGCCGGCATCGTGTTCGTCGGAGGCTCGGCCGTCGCGACGAGCCTGTTCCCCCGCTACGCCCCGGTCACCACGGAGGTCGCGGCGGGCCAGGCCACCGCGGGAGCACCCGTCGCCCCCCAGCCGCCGGCCTCGGGAGACCGCAACCGGGCCGTCGCCGTCGCACTGCACCGCATCACCCGCGGCTACGGCCTCCTCGGCATCGCCGTACCCGTCGCGGGAATCACTCTGGCCCTCGTCCAGGGCCGGATGGGCGAGATCTGGATCACCGTCTCCATGGTCCTCACCGCCGGCGCGGGCGGGCTGCTCGCCCTGCACATCTGTCCGCGCCAGCGCGACGCCCTCGCCGACCCCGACGACGGCGGACGGCTGCGCACCCTGAGCATGCTCGCCGGAATCTACAACCTGCTGTGGGCGACCGTCGTGGTCCTCATGATCGTCCGCCCGGGAGCGTACACGTGAGCGTCATCCCGGCACGTGAACCGGACAGCCCGCGTCGCGCCCGGAAACGGCCGGGCGACGCCTCGGCTCCGGCGCCTCCTCGACGGCCCGCGGACTCCCGCGACGCCGCCGTC